>NZ_JBHWZY010000088.1:0-13038 GCF_042727815.1 Nocardia sp. NPDC060220 | reverse complement strand
CACGACAGGCCTCAGCGACTCACCCGTGTACCGCCGTCGCCGACCCGCCGCCATCTGGATCGCGGTCACCGGCATCGGTCTCGACGTCGGCGGCGGCCCCGACGATCTGCCCCCGGGATTCGCGGACCTGGTCCACGCCTCCTATCCACGTCTCGGCGGCACGCGAGCTCTCACCGACATCATCGAACGTCAGGCCGTCGCCGATCCGCGCAAGGCGCCGCCGGGGTCGCTACCGGGCGAGATCCTCCGGCTGCGGCATCCGGAATTGGTGCCGTACACGTGGGACACGGTTCTCGACACGAGCGGCTGGCAGGACTGAGATGTCGAGAGTGCCCGGGCGGCTCCGTCCCAGGGTTACGAGAGCCGAACGGGCCTCGAGACGACGAGCGTCAGCGCGTCCGAAATCGATCGACCCGGCCAGAATGAGCCGGACGAACCCGAGGAGAACATCATGACGGTCCATCGGATGGATCATGTCGGCATCGTGGTCGACGATCTCGCGGCTGCTGTCGCGTTCTTCGTCGAACTGGGCCTGGAGCTGGAGGGCGAAGCCACAGTCGGGGGCCAATGGGCAGACGACCTGCTCGGATTGACGGGCGTCCGAGCCGACATGGCCGTCGTTCGGACACCCGACGGCCACAGCCGGGTCGAGCTCTCGACGTTCCGCTCGCCGACGACCACCCTTGCCGCGCCGAACGCGCCGGTGAACATCCCCGGCATCCCGCGCCTGACATTCGTCGTCGACGATGTCGAGAACGTCCTCGACCGCCTGCGCGCCCACGGCGCCGAACTCGTGGGCAGGCTCGCCCGCTACGAAGACATCTGCCGCTACGCCTATGTGCGCGGTCCCGACGGCGTCGTCCTCGGGCTGGTCGAGGAACTCCGCTGAGCGACACTCGCACCACAAGCCGTCTATCGAACATACATTCGAACACGTTGTAGACTGGCGCTCATGTCGCTGCCCCTGCAAGGTTCACTGTTCGACGGTGATGCGATTGCCCTGGGTTCGATCGAGGCGATCCGGCGCACCCCACTCGACGCGACCAGCTGGGTCGATGTGCTGCCCGGCTGGCTGAGCGGCGCGAGCCGGCTGTTCGATCGACTGGCTGAACGCGTTCCCTGGCACGCCGAACGCAGGCCGATGTACGACCGGGTCGTGGACGTGCCGCGGCTGGTGTCGTTCTTCGGGGAGAACGACCCGCTCCCCGATCACATTCTGGTCGATGCGCGGGCGGCCTTGACCGCCCACTACGCGGCGGAACTCGGTGAACCGTTCCGCACGGCCGGGCTGTGTTTCTACCGCGACGGTCGGGACAGCGTCGCCTGGCACGGCGACACGATCGGCCGCGGCGCCACCCACGACACGATGGTCGCGATCGTCTCGGTCGGAGCGCCGCGCGCTCTGCTGCTGCGCCCGCGCGGCGGTGGCGCGAGCGTCCGGTTCACGGCCGGGCACGGGGATCTCCTGGTGATGGGCGGGGCATGTCAGCGCACCTGGGAACACGCGGTCCCCAAGACCGCACGCCCCGTCGGACCCCGCATCAGCATCCAGTTCCGCCCCCGCGGGGTCCGGTGACCCGACCACGCCCGTTGGACTGATTCGGTCGAAATACTCTCTGTTGCTTGGTAATTCACCGATACTCGAAAGAACGGAGTATTACGGACCAAGCGGGGTGGCCGAGATGACGTCCGGTAATGATGAGGAATTCCTGCGTCTGCGCGCGGAAGAGTCGCTCGCGCAGAGCGTCGTCGGGCTGACCGGGCGTTTGCGTGGCGTCTACACAGCGTTGCTATTGGCGGGTAGACAGCGATGGCGGCTGTCGGTGTACCGGACCCAGCCCGCTCCGACTGGTCGGTGTGACGCGCTGCTCATCGGGCCCGGTGGAGTGTTCGCGCTCGCCGTGGTCGACGAGCTGCCGGACGACGACCAGGTGCGGCGGCTGCGCGCACAGGCCGAACAGCTGTTTGCCGGTGTGTCGATCGGACCGAATCGCAATGAGTTCGTCCGGGAGACAGTCGAGTTGGTGTTCGTTCTGCCGCCGGGCCGACGTGCCGGCGGCGATGGCCGGTTCGTGGTCGTCACCGACGCGACGGTGCGCACACTGATGGGCCGGCGATCGGTGATGCCCGCACGGTTGGCAGGCGACCTCGCCGAGCACACCGCCCAGCGCCATCGCGACTATCGTCCGATCGCCCGGATCGCTCCCGCGCAGCCGCCCGCCGAGACAGACGGCCTGCTGGAGGTGGAAACGCTACATACCGACCATCTTGCCGGTGCGCTGGCCAAGCCGTTCCCGACCTGGCTGGCTTTCCTCGATCCCGCCCAGCTCGCGTTGGTAACCCGCAATCACAACGGTCCGGCACGGATCGTGGGTCCGGCGGGGTCGGGGAAAACGGTACTGGCGCTACACCGGATGGCACATCGGGCCCGCCGCAGTACCGGGCCGCTGCTGTTCACCACGTTGGTGAAGAACCTGCCGCCGTGCCAGGAGTCGGCGTTCGCGCGGTTGCTGCCCGATGCGGCCGGGCGGGCGGAGTTCACGAACCTGCACGCGTGGGCGCAGGCATTCCTGACCGAGCGCGGGATTCCGATGAGAATGGAACTCAAGCGGGCCGACACAGCCTTCAACCTCGCGTGGGGGCGAGTCGGCAGGTCGGGCCCACTGGCGGAGATCTCGCCCGCGCTCCCCTACTGGCGCGAGGAAGTCGATCGGGTGATCAAGGGGCGTGGACTCGCCTGCGACGACGCCGGGTTCACCGCCTATGCCGAGGTGGATCGGCGTGGTCGCCGAGTGTCGTTGCGTACCGGTCAGCGCCGACACGTGTGGGAGCTGTACCAGGCCTACGAGGCGTACCGGACCGAGTGGGGATGCTTCGACGGAAACGATGTCATCACCGCAGCGCTCGACGAACTGCGCGCGCGTCCCCTCCGGCAGCCGTACGCGATGGTCGTCGTCGACGAAATGCAGGACATGACCGTGCAGAGTGTGCGGCTGGTTCACGCGCTGACCGGCGACGAACCCAACTCCCTGCTGTTCGTCGGCGACCGCCAGCAGCAGATCTACGCGGGCGGCTGGCGATTCGTCGATGCCGAAGTCAATATCGTCGGGCGCAGCGAGAAGCTCACCAAGAACTACCGCAACCGCCGGGAGGTCCTGCGACTCGCGGCGAGCCTGCCGGGCGCACGACCCGTCGAGGACCTCGATACCAGCGAACGGCAGAGCCTCGATCTCACCGACGCCGCCCTTCCCGACGGCTACGCCGGACGGCAGTACTGCACGCGGGCCGAGCTGCACGGTCATATTCGTCGCCAGCTGGACAATATTGTCGCCCAGGGCATCTCGCTGTCGGACACCGCGATCATCACCATCACCAACGCCGAAGCGGAAGCCGTGCTCCGCCGATTGCGCCACTGGGGGATCGCCGCGCAGGAGCTCGTCGAGTACCGCTGCGCCGACACCGACAGCGGCGTCAAGGTCGGCACGGTCTATCGCGCGAAGGGCTTGGATTTCCGCGCGGTGATCCATCCGTTCGTCGAGCCGGCGCCGCCCGGTACCGACGCCGAACGGGAGCGTCAGGATTTGATCATGCGCCAGCAGTTCGTCGCGGTCACGCGGGCCAGGGACTATGTCTGGCTGGGGATCGTCCGGGGCTGACGGATGTCGGCGACGTGGCGGATTGTCGGTCGCTGGTCGTAGGATCCGGGGATGGGGAGTTCACTTCTGCCGCATGTGCGGGCATCGAACGCGCTGACGGGGCGGTGGTGCGAAACGTTCGAGGGCGGGGACGCGGTGGTGTCGGGGGCCGGATTGTGGCCGTTGCTCGCTGTGTTGGCCGGGGCTGCTTCCGGCCCGGCCAGGGATGAGCTCGCTGCCGCGGTGGGAGTTCCGGCGGAGCAGGCGCATGCGGCGGGGCTGGACATGCTGAAATCGCTGGATACTTCGCGGGAGGTGTCGACGGCGATCGGGGCGTGGGTCCGGGCGGGGCTGACCTTGCGCGAGGAGTGGGTTCGCAGCATGCCCGCCGGGACGGTCGGTGAGCTGGGCGATCCGGCGGCACTGGATGCGTGGGCGAACGAGCAGACCCGGGGGTTGATCAAGAAATTTCCGGTACCGATCACCTCGGACACGGCGCTCGCGCTGGCGACCGCGCTGATGGCACGCACCCGCTGGGTGACGGCGTTCGACGAGATCCTCTACACACCGGAAACCGGTCCGTGGCAAGGACATCGGGGACCCGGCCTGTACCGCACGAGCCATCCCGACGGCAGTGTGTCGGTACTCGACGACGAAGTGACCCGGGTGATCGTCACCGGCAAGGGCGAACTGGACGTGCACGTGCTGATCGGCGCGAATCCGCGGCACGGTCTGGCCACAGGCCTCGCAGCACTGGACGGGACCGTCGAGGTGCGGACAGAACTGCCTGTCGGCACGACGGCACCCTGTCTATCGGTGAGTCGACGGGAGACCTTCGGCGGTGGCGACTCCGTGGTGCTGACCATGCCACCGTTCGAGGTGGAGAACAAGCACAACCTCGCTTGCCATGCGGCGATGTTCGGCCTGTCCACCTCGATGAACGTTCCCGGTTCCCATTTCGCCGGACTCGCAGCTGATCCGCTGGCGCTGGACGCTGCGGGTCAGGACGTCATCGCACGCTTCGACGCCGAAGGCTTCGAAGCGGCTGCCGTCACGGCCGTGGCGATGCGCCTCGGCGGTGTTCCGCAGAAGACATGGTCGACGATCACATCGGTGAACGTCGACCGCCCCTTCGGATTCATCGCGGTAGACCGGCCGACCGGCCTCGTCTTGGTCGCGGGTCAGGTCACGAAGCCGCCGGTGGAATGGGTTCGGCCGGTCGGTGTGGAACCGGCGGGCAGACGAAACCCGGGGCCGCCGTGGTGAGATCGGTAATCGACATTGCCGAAGCCGTTGCTCAGCAACAGGATTCGGTTTCGATACGGCTAGTGGAGGCCGTATCCTGGTAGCAGTCCGCAGTCAGGTGCACAGGGGGTCGTGGTGATCGTCGTTGTCGCGGACGAGAGCGAACTCGAAGGCGCGGAACAGATCGTCGGCGCGGCGCTCCGTGACCAGGCGTTTCGGGCGGGCGGCGTCGCCGTGTTCCGCTGTCACGTACCGGAGAACCGGGGCGGGTCGGTCGAGGTCGACGCGTTGGTGTGCACGCCGCAGAGCGTGACCATCGTGGAGGTGAAGGGTTTCACCGCCCGTCAGGAAGGCACCCTCGCCACCCCACCGAACGGCCCGTGGACCATCGACGGCGAACCGGCGGCGCTCTATCACGCCGTCCGGGTGCCGAACCCGTTCGTCCAGGTGCGCCGACAGGTGTTCGCGGCCAAGAGCCTGCTGCAGCAATCCGGGATCTTCGGCTGGGTGAACGCGGTGATCGCGCTGGTCGCTCAGCCCGGCGCCGAGATCACCATCGAGGAAACCAGGATCGCCGACGGGTACCGCGCGGTGCTGATCGATCGCGACGACGCCGGCGCGTTGCACGACTATTTCCAGGCCGAGAGCGGGCGCACGGTCCGGCTCAGCATCGATGACGTCACCCGGGTGTTCGGCGCGTTGAACCTGGGCCATCTGTTGCCCTCCCCCGATGAGCTGACAGCACAGGGCTTTCCAGCCGCGCTCGACCCGGCGACCACTTCCCGGCCCATCGCCCCGACCGCTGTGGAGCTCGGCTCCCCCTCGGAGACAGCTGTTTCCGACACCACATCGGATTCCCCTGCGGCGTCGACCGGTTCGGCTCGCGCATCTACACCCGCGTTTCTCGCCGCGATCGACAGACTCGCCCATCGACCCCCTACCGCAGCTCATCCCGAGGATCCGACGTCGGTGCCCGCTGAACGCGAGACGGAATCCCCTTCTTCGAGTGAAGGTTTCACCGGCGCGCAAGCCGACGAGTCCGACGACGCGGCGTTATCGGCCACAGCGATCGGACCACCCGACGAGCCGATACCCAGCACCGAATCCGCCGAACCGGCGACTGACCGAACTTCACCCCCCGACGGTGCCGAACAAGACTCGCCCCGGGACGACAACCCGGAGCACGAGCCAACCGCTGAGGGCACTGCTCCGGATAGGGAAAGCGCCACACGCGCTGAGCCTTTCGACGACGACACGATCGATCTGGACGAACCCGCGCTCGGTGAAGTAGCCGAATCATCGGACGGTCAGCCCGAAAGCACTGTCTCACTGAGCAAATCCGTCGCCGCCGATGAATCGGTCGCGATCGACGATCCACCGACCGATGGCATCGAACGCCACGAACCCACGCCCGGGGACGAGGTGGCCGCTGCGGGCACACCCGCTGGTACCGGCGGAAACCGCACTGCCGAGTGGGCTCCCGCGGTCGGTACAGTGGCCGCGTCGGGCGCTGCTGCCGCGGTCGGTGCCGCCGGGTCGGCCCGCGAGACCGAATCGCGAAGTACCCCTTCCCCGGCGTACACCCCCGCCGTCGCACCGTCGTATCGTTCCCCGGAAACCCCAGCGCCCCAGCAACACCCGGAGCACTGGTCCGATTGGGTCGAACACGACCGAACGACGCGGCAGCCGACCCTCTCGCAGAAATGGCGGTCGTGGCGTCACGGGAACGGCCCGTCACTGCTCGAGCGGTGGCACAACCGCCCCGTTCGGGAGCGGAGTGCCCCCAGGCGGGGCCTGCGAGTCGGGCCCGGTGTCGCTTTGCTGCTGTTCATCGCGCTGTTCGGAGCCGGGTTCTTCGCGATCGCGGCGGTGCAGGCGAGCCGATTCGAGATGTCGGACTACGACCGGATGTGTGGCGAGGACAAGAAGCCGTTCCCGAACGCCGCGCCCTACGAGCGCGACGGCGCGCGCCCGATCTATCTGTCCGGTGACCTCACGACCATGGTCCACCCGAACGATCCGACCGCGTGGAACCCGGACGACCCGTCGACCGTGCAGCTCATCGCCTGCATGAAGCAGCTGGAACTGCGCGACCTCGTGCAGACCTGCCAGTACGGCCCCTCCCCCGGCGCACCGGTGGGGCGCACCGTCAACCTCTTCCGCGCCACCTACGAGGTCGCCGTCTACGAACTCCGTACCGGACGCGAGGTCGCCAAGGCCACCATGCTCGGCGAACGCTATTCCGACAACCCGGCCAACACCGACCAGGACCGCTGCCGGGCAGCCGCCGACGCCCCCGACTATCTCGGCCGCCGCCTGGGCCAACCCTCGAGAGCCCAGCTCACCGGCTTCCTCGCCCCACTGGTCCACGCCCCCCGCTGAACCGCTTGACCTCGAGCGCACTCGAGGTAGCAGGATTCATCTCGTGCCCCGAGCACAACCCGACACCGCGCCTACCCAGCGTCGGTCGCGCCTCCGCCGGTTTCCTCGTACACCCACCAGCGGAGGCCGTCAGGCTCACAGCGGGGCATCTGCGGCGACCCGCACGACCTCGGCGAGATGCGGATCCAGTTCGCCCGACTCGAAGCGAGTCGTGCCGATCACATGCCAGAACTGGCCCGCGACGTTGCCCTCGTATTTGTATCGCCCGTCGGGGGTCAACGCGGCCCATCCTTCGGGCAGTCCGAGCAACACCGCGCGAATCGAGGGCGCCGCCCCCTGATCCGCCGCACCGGACCACAACACGACGTTTCCGTCTTCGCTACCGCTGGCGAGTAGATCGCCCGACGCGTCGAACGCCAAGGTCGACACCCGGCGGCGATGACCTTCCAAGGTGTGCAGATGCCGACCGGTGTCCATGTCCCACAGCCGGATCACCAGGTCGTCTCCCGCGGTGGCGAGGACGCCCCGCTGGGCGTCGACGGCCGCCGACCAGAGTTTTCCGGTGTGCCGCGTCAATTCGTGCACCGGCTCGCCCGACGTGACGTCCCAGATCCGTGCCGTGCCGTCCCAGGAGACGCTGGCGACGCGGTTGCCGTGAAATGCCACCCCGTACACCCGGTCTCGGTGCCCGCGCAGAGTGTGCAAGCACCGCCCCGACTCCACGTCCCAGATCCGAACGACGGAGTCGTCGCAGCCCGAGGCCATCAGCGCCCCGTCCGCGCTGAAGGCCAGGGACCGAACCCTGCCTCGGTGCTCGCGGTAGATCCCGTACTGGGCACCGGTCGCACGGTTCCAGATCGTCACTGTGTCATCGTCGTTCGCCGTGGCGATCAGTTCACCGGAGGGGTTGAACGCGATCGCCCAGATCGGCGCATCCTCGATGCTGATGTGGCGCTCATAGGAGTCGGCGTCGAGGTTGAACAGGCTGAGTCTGCCGTCGTTGCCCACCATCGCGAGCTGCCCTGGTCGCACCGTGCTGAACAGCGCCGACTCGAAGGTCAGCAGGTGGTCGTCGCTGCCGGTCAGCGTGCGAACGAGACGTCCGGTGACGGTGTCCCACAGCCGGACGACGCCGTCGTTGCCCCGGGTGGACAGCATCGCCGAATCGGCGCTGAAGCCCACCGCTGTCGTTCGGCGGCCGTGCCCGGTGAGCAGGTATCGGCAAGCTCCGGTGACCGGATCCCAGAAACGCGTGGTGAATTGGTCGTCGGTCACCACGAGCTGGGCGCCGTCGGGCCGGAAAGCGAACGGCCAGATGGATCCGGTGTGGGCGGTGAGACGATGCCGCAGCTGACCGGTCTCGGACGCACGCAGGCAGACGAGCCCCGCACTGTCCCCGGAGGCCAGCAGCTCTCCCGACGGGTCGTACGACACCCAATAGATCGCCGCGCTGTGTTCGGTCGGCGCGTGCAGCACTTCTCCGGTGTCGGTATTCCAGACGCGGAGCAGCCCGTCGGTGTCCCCGCTGGCCAGCACGTCCCGGGACGGGTGGAAGGCCAGCGTGTAGATGCGTCCGGTGTGACCGGTCAACCTGCCGGTGAGCGTGCAGGTGACGGGGTCCCAGAGCGTCAGTAGTCCGTCTACTCCACCCACCGCTATCCGGGTGCCCGACGAGTCGAAGGCGATGCGGTAGGCGGCGCCGCCCGCTGCCTGGAATTCCCCTGTTTGCCTGCCGGTTTCGATGTCCCACAGGCGTACCATGCCGTTGCCGTAGGCGGCGGCCAGCGTCCGACCGTGCAGGGCGATGCTGTAGATCAAGGTCATGCCGTGTTCGGGTGGCAGACACTCGTGACGCAGATCGCCGCTGGGCAACGACCACAGCCGCAGCACACCACGCGCGTCACCGGTGGCCAGCAGATCACCGCCGGGACCGAGCAGCACCGGCCACGGCCACTGTTCGTGCCCCCGCAGAATCCGGCGGAGTTCCCCACTGACGGCATCCCAGATGCCGACCGTTCCGTCGCCGGAGCCGGTGATCAGGACCTGGTCGGTGTACGCGACCGCGAAGGTGCGCGCGCGGTGGGTCTGCAGCATCCGCAGCGGCCGGCCGGTGTCGGCGTCACAGATCAGCACGCCCCCGTCGTCACTGCCGACCGCGACCGTACTTCCGTCCTGGCTGTACGCGACGGGCTGGGGCAGTCTGCCTCGACTGGCGTGGAATCCGTGCCGAACGCCCAGTGCGGCAGGCGCGAATTCGGTCTGCACCGATCCGCCGGGTACTACGGCCGCGCCGCGCAGATCCGCCCCCGAGGCCTGGCCGATCACGTCCAGGAGTGCGGCGCGCTGCCAGCGGCTACCCCTGCCACGCGCGCCGGTCAGGTCGGTTCGGATCAGGCGCGCCCTGGTGAGGTCCGCGTCGGTGAGATCAGCGCTGACGAGGCGTGCGTCGTCCAGCCGCGCCGCGACCAGCCGCGCACCGCGCAGCACCGCCTGGGTCAGATTCGCGCCGATCAACCGCGCACCACTGAGATCGGCGCCGCTCAGATCGACTCCTTGCAGGTCGCGGTAGGAGAGGTCCTCGCCGGCCAACATCGCACCGCGCAGGTCCGAGCTCGGCGCCGTGCGCAGCCGGGTGGTGATCCGCAGCGCGTTGGTGCGTGCGTTCGGGTCGGCGTCGGAGTCGGACAACACCGACTCCGCCCAGGTACGCAGCGTGCGCGGGTCGGCGAGATCGCACAGGAAATCTATGATGAGCAGCGACAATTGGGCTTGCGCGAGGTGTGGTGCACTCACGCCCGCACCGAGTAGGCGGGCGAGGTGATCGGCCACCAGCCATTCGGTCACCGAGGAATGGATGAAACCGAACAGGTCGTCGTCGGTACGCACCAGCAGGCTGCCCGAACCGATGGCGTGCGCCGACTGCTGCACCGACATGCGATCGCGGACCGCGGTGTCGGCGAGTTCCCGTGCCACTTCCGACAATTCGGCCGCACGCAGATAGGGCCTGCCTGTCTCCCACACCCGCAGCGCGAAAGCCGTTACCGCCTTCCACAATTCGTCCAGTCCCAGTCCCGGCAGCGATCCGGCCACGGTAGCCGTGCGATCCACCTCGTAGCGAAGCCAGGAATCGAGGATCTCCCGGTACAACGCGGCCGGGCCGATGGCATTGGTCGTTCCCGCGGCCGCGCGCAACCGGCGCTCCTCGAGATCGGCGATGAAGCTGAGCATGCGCGGGTTCTGTGCCAGCCCGAGCAGGTCCTGGATGCCCCTGATCAACTGCATTCTGGCGTCGGCGCGCCGCGTGTCACCCCCGTAGCGATTGGTGAGGAAGGTATGGATCTGTGGCGGCGCGAACTCCTCGATGCTGATGATGCGCCGGTCGTCGAGCAGACCGACCCGCTCGCCCAACGCTGTCAACACCTGGGCCCTGGACTCGAAGTGCTGAGTCCGGCTGGCCACGATGATCTTCGCCTTGCCGACGGCGGCCTGCAGGAGGGTCTCGAGATGGTCGGCGGCGAACTCGTAGCTGATCCTGGTCACCAGTTCGTCGAAGCCGTCGAACAACAGCACCACCCGGCCTTCGCGCAGCATGTAGCGCAATGCCTTCAGATCGATCCGGTCTTCGCCGTGATTGGCCAGATGGGCGGCCACCAGTCCGTCGACCGAGTGGGTCTTGTCGAGCGCGCGCAGGTCGATCAGGATCGGAATCAGCGCGGGCGTCGACTCGCTGATCCGGCGGGCGAGCTCACGCAGCGCGAACGTCTTGCCACGCCCGAAGTCACCGAGCAGCAGTACGAACCAGCCGTGATCGGCGGTCACCACGCCCATGAGTTCGGCGATCAGATCGTCGCGAATCGCGGTTTCGCTCTCCTCCAGCAGCCGAAACCGTTGTGGTACATACAATTCGGGTGGGTAGCGCCGGTCGGTGCGCAGGTCGAGCACCTGACGGGCGAGGTAGTCGGTCAGATCGAGCATGCCCTGGAATTCCAAGAAGCTGCGGATGCGCAACCCTTGACCCGCTGCCTCCTCCCGCAGCGAGCGGGCCGGAACCGCGCCACGATAGACGAGCTCGGATCCGAATTCCGGGTCGTGCGCCAGGAAATCCTCGACCACCTGTCTGGTCAGATCTCCCACGTGGGCGCCGATGCGCCACTGCGCCGCCATCCCGTCACGATGATGGGTGACGAACAGGTGCGGCGGGTCCGCCTCGACCCGCCTGATCCGCGCGCCGGGGTAGCGCGCCGCACAGACCTCGATGACGCGCTCCAGCAAACGCCCCTGCGGATCGACCACAGGCGCCGAGTCACCGGCCTGTTCATCGGAATCCGGATCGTCGGTCCCCGCGGATTCGATCATCTTCGTCTCGGCGGGCGCGGCCAGGGCCGCGGCCACATTCGACCAGGACACGGGGATGACCGTGCGTTCGACCTCTCCATCATGGTGCTGGGCGGGATAGCGCGACATGCCCTCGGCCGTCAGGTGGATGATCTCCGCGCTCCCCGGGGCCGCGGCGGGCAGCACCGGCAGCACGCCCCCCAGCAGATCGGCGTGCACGCCACCGGGTCCCGGCCCGTGCAGCAACACATTCAACCGGTTGCCGAGCAGCCGGGAGACCGTCGTCGCGTCACGAAGAAGCGCTGGGTCGGTTCGCGCGGCCCCCGCACCCGGCATCGGATCGTGGCGCACCACACCCAGGCGTAACCATCCGCGTGCCTCGAACGCGCGTAGTTGCTCGGAGAACCACGCGACCTGGGTCTGCCCCACACTGCCGTAGTCGTCTTCCTGACGATGCGTCGCGGCGATCGTCGAATTCAGTCCCGCGACAACAATTCGCAAGTCCGCGATGGGAAACAGGGTCCATGGTTGCCCGGCGTCGAACACCAGATGATCCAGGCCCTGGTACAACTCGCCGAACATGCGCTCGAACTGTTCGAGTTTCTCGAAATACGGCGGTTGCGGCAGCCGGTCGCGTGACTCGCAGCGCAGAAAGTAGCTCTCGCACGCCTTCTTCGACACGTCGTGATTGCCGGGTACGACGATCAGGCGATCAGGTTCGAGGCCGAGCAGAATGCGCAGGCCGGTGAGGAAGGCAAGCGCGTCGTCGACCTCGCGCGGGTGGCCCGATTCGGTGAGGTCACCGGAGACGACGATCACATCCGGTGACGGCACGCCCTGATCGGACAGGTGGATGACATCGGCCCAGATGCGTGATTGCAGTTCGCCGGGACCGTCCGGCTCGTCGCGCCCGAACAGACCGCGCCCGAACCGGGGGCCTGCGACATGCAGCACCGAGAGCCCGTTGCGCGCTTCGCGTGAACTGCCCGCGCCCGGAAAGCTCGGTGGCACAGCGGGAGTCCGCCGACGCTCCACGGCCTGTGCCGGGCCGAAACCATTCGGAACGGGCCGATCCCGCACCGCCGCACCGGAACCCGGCGGGAACTCCGGTCCGCGCGCCGGTTTGGCTCGACCGTCACGCATGTGACCGACGCGATCGAGCAGGGTGTTCCGCGCGGTCTCGGCGCTGGCGACATTCACCAGATCCAGATAGGTGCGAGTGGCGAGCAGACCCTCCAGCGCGCAATCGGCGACCCGCACCGGCAGCAACTTGTGCTCGTCGGTGCGAATTGCCGCCTGCCACTCCATCGTTCCGTAATGGGAGGTCAGGTAGCTGTCGGACAGGATGGCGATCACGACAGCGGTAGCGTTCGGCGTCGGGCAAGGGCAGCCAGACGAAGGCAACATCGCACGAGCCGTCCGCCAACCCCGCTGTCCCGTC
>NZ_JBHWZY010000087.1:0-13102 GCF_042727815.1 Nocardia sp. NPDC060220 | reverse complement strand
GGCTCCTGGAAGGTGAGAAACGGGCCTAGACCAGCACGATGCCTTCGGCGACACCGACGGAACGAAGGTCGCGGTACCACCGCTCGACCGGGTGTTCCTTGGTGAAGCCGTGGCCGCCGAGCAGCTGCACGCCGTCCAGGCCGATCTGCATGCCCTTGTCGGTGGCCAGCTTGCGCGCCAGCGCCGCCTCACGGGCGAACGACAGACCCTGCTCGGCGCGCGAAGCACCACGCAGGGTGACCAGGCGCAGGCCGTCGAGCTCGATCGCCATGTTGGCGACCATGAAGGCCACCGCCTGACGGTGCGAGATCGGCTCGCCGAACGCCTCACGCTCGTTCACGTACGGGATCACGTAGTCGAGCACGGCCTGGCCGGTGCCGATGGCCAGCGAGGCCCAACCCAGGCGGGCGAGCTGCACCGCGTCGCCGTACTCGGCGGCACGGGTCTTGGCGTCGCTGTCGCCGAGGACGGCGTCGGCGCCGACGGCCACGTTGTCCAGGATCAGCCGGCCCAGGCCCGCGGCGCGCAGACCCATGCTCGGGTCGGCTTCCACCGACAGCCCGGCGGTGTCGGACTCGACGATGAACAGCGCGGGGCGCCCGTCGAGCTCGGCGGCCACGATGAACAGTTCCGCGTCGGCCGCGGCCGGGACCAGGCTCTTCACACCGTTGAGCTTGTAGCCGCTGGGGGAGCGCACGGCCTTGGTCTGCAGCGCGAACGGGTCGAACAGGGCGCGCGGCTCGTTGATCACCACGGACGCCTGCGGCACACTCTCGCCGGTGAAGGCGGGCAGGTAGGTCTGCTGCTGGGCGTCGGTGCCCCACTGCGACAGTGCGACGGTGACACCGCTCGGCGCCAGGATCGGCAGCGCCAGGCCCATGTCGCCGTGCGCCAGCGCCTCGGCGACCAGGGAGTTGGTGACGGCGCCGCGCTCGGAGGCCGCGCCTTCCAGCTCCTCGGGCACGTTGATCAGGGTGATGCCGAGTTCGGCGGCGCGCTCGAGCAGGTCGCGCGGGGCCTTGGCGGCATTGTCGGCATTGTCGGCGTCGTAGGCCGCGGGACGCAGGATCTCGCCCGCGAAATCACGCACCGTCTCGACGATCATCTGCTGCTCGTCGGACGGGGTGAGATCGAAGTAGTCCTTGGTCTTGGACTCGTTGTCGACCAGACGCTTGGGCTCACCGCCGCCCGCGACCTTGGCGAACGTACGAGTGGCCGCGCCCAGGGTGCGGAACCCGGTCTTGGTGCCCTCGTAGGTGACGCGCTCGATCGGCTTGCGCAGGTTGTACTTGCCCGCGAGCTCCGACCCGGTAATGGTCGTCAAAGCGCGCATCGCGGCGCCCATCCAGTCCCGTTTGGGCTGGCTGAGGCCGACCGCGGACGTGTCGTTCGGACGTCGCTTCGTCGCGCTGTCTCGAGTGCTCATCATCACCTGATTTCCTCGGCTGTCGGGGTGCCTTCGACCCCACCATCTTACTCTTCGGTAAGTCTATCTTACTCCAGAGTAAGATGTGTGCCGACCCAAAGTGGGATTGCCGACCTTCGCCACGCTGGTCGGCGACTGGACTGGTCTTACCCCGATCAGCCGCCGTTGTCGCCGTTTCTGGCCAGACTCATGGCTGCGGTCGATCCTGATTCGTTATGTGTCATGAGATTGCTCGCCATCGCCGCGGCGACGTTTCGCCGTGGTGCGCCCGGGGTGATGGCAGGGGAGTGCTACAGCCCGTGGCGGTCGAGGAATTCGGTCAGCAGTTTGCGCCACTCGTCGGGGCGCTCGACCATCACCACGTGGCCTGCCTCGATCTCGGTGTAGTCGGCGCCGGGAATCGCCGCGGCCAGCGCCCGTGAGTTCGCGGGATCGACCAGCAGGTCGGCGGTGGTGGCCACGACCAGGGTGGGCACCGCGACGGCGGCCAGGTCGGGGGTGGTGTCGACCGACTCGACCAGCGCCGCCTGTTGCCGGGTGCCGCCGGGAATCGAGGCGGCCGTCTGGCGAACGATGTCATCGATCGCGGCCACGGGCAGCGTGTTGACGAACCCGGTGGAGAAACCGGTGAGCACGACGAGACGGGCGAAGGATTCATGGTCGCCTCGATCCAGGAGGTCCTGCCAGAACCGCACGATGAGCTGGGCGCGATTGTCGGGGGCGGCCAGGCCGGCGGTGAGCAGGAGGCCGGTGACGCGGTCGGGGTGGCGGGTGGCGGCGCGCACGGCCACCGCGGTGCCGAGGGAGAATCCGATGATGGTGAAGGTCTCGACGCCCGCGTCGACGGCGGCCGACACGAGCGCGTCGGCGAGGTCGTCGAGGTTCAAGGGGGTGTCGTCGCCCGGATAGTCCGAGGCGACCACGGTGTGACCGTCGGCGAGCGCCGGAATCACGGTGCCGAAGTTGCTCTCGATCCCGCCGCCCGCGCCGTGCGCGAGGACGATGCCGGGGCCGGTGCCATGGACGGTGGTGTGCAGGGGAATCGTGGTCATGGCGGCGACGTTAGGGATTGACATGGGTGTGAAGGTCAAGCCGACGGTGCCGGTGGTCACATGCTGATCGGCGAATTGGCACGACGCACCGGGGTCGCCACCCGGCTGCTGCGCTACTACGAGGAGCAGGGTCTGCTGCATCCACACCGCGACAGCAACGGTTACCGCAGTTATCCCGCATCGGCGGCAGCGACGGTCGCCCGGATCAGGGAACTGCTGGCCGCAGGACTGAACACCGATGACATCGCCCTGCTGATGCCGTGCGCCGAGGACGCGGGACCGGTCCAAGCCTGCGAGATGTCGGTGCGAATCATGGCCGACAGAACCGCCGAACTGGACCGGCGCATCGCAGACCTCGACCGCCAGCGATCCCAACTCGCCGCTCAACTCGGCGCCAGCCTCGCCCACGCCGGGCAGCGGCCGTCGACGGGCCTGGAGTAACCAGCACGCTCGGCGTCGGCTGCCGTCGACGCGGCAGGACCGATCGAGCCGGCCCCGCCGCGCACAAGCCTTATTCGCGCACGTAGTAGCGCAGGGTCAGGTAGGCGGTGACGGCGGCGAAGACGATGCCGACAGGCGCGATCGTCAGGGCAACCACCGCGATGTCGTCGCCGGTGATGCGCGGGAACACATTGCTGTCGAACAGCGGCCCCAGCGCCCGGTCGATCACCAGCGGCCGGGCGATCACCAGGCCGAGGATCGCGAGTACCGAACCGACGAAGGCGGCCGCGACCGCTTCGAGCAGGAACGGTAGCTGGGTGTACCAGCGGGTCGCGCCCACCAGGCGCATGATGCCGACTTCCGTGCGCCGCGTGAACGCGGCGATCTGCACCATGTTCAGCACCAGCAGCATCGCGGCCAGCGCCATCACCAGCGCCAAACCGAACGCGGCATTGCGTAGTCCGTCGAACAGGCTGGTCAGCCGGTCGACGAACTCCTTGTCGTTGGCCACGATCCGCACACCCGGCCGCGTCGCGAAGCCGTCGTAGATGTGCTGATACTGGTCGGCGTCGGTCATCTTCACCCGCAACGAGGCAGGCAGCGGCGAGTCGGAGATGTACTGCACCATTTCCGGCTGATCCGCGAACAGCTTCTTCGCCTCCTCCAGCGCGTCGGCGCGGTTGAGGAACTGTACGCTCTCCACACCCGAGGTCTGCTTGAGGTCGGCCAGCAGCGACTTGCACGGGTCGGCGGCGCAGTCGGGATCGGTGTCGGAGACCGCGTCGTCGAGATAGAAGCGCACCTCGAGGCGGCCGATGAAGAAGTTCTCGGTCTTGTCGGCCATCCGCACCGACAGCATGCCGCCGCCGAGCATCATCAGTGACACGGCCGTGGTCAGGATCATCGCGATGGTCATCGTGAGATTGCGGCGCAGGCCGTCGACGACCTCGGTGAACAGGAAACTCAGTCGCATTATCGACCCACCCCGTAGACGCCGGTCGCTTCGTCGCGCACGAGTCTGCCGTGGTCGAGTTCCACCACCCGCCTTCGCATGGCGTCGACGATGTGATTGTCGTGGGTGGCCATCAGCACTGTGGTGCCGACGCGATTGATCCGTTCCAGCAGCGCCATGATGTCGGCGCTGGTGTCGGGGTCGAGGTTGCCGGTCGGCTCGTCGGCGAGCAGGACCAGCGGCCGGTTGACGAACGCGCGCGCGATCGCGACCCGCTGCTGCTCACCACCGGACAGCTCCGACGGCAACCGCTGCCCCTTACCGCCGAGCCCGACCATGTCGAGCACCTCGGGCACCGTCCGGTCGATGAACTGGCGCCGCTTACCGATCACCTCCAGCGCGAACGCGACGTTCTGTTCCACGGTCTTCTGCTGCAACAGCCGGAAGTCCTGGAACACGCAGCCGATCCGCTGCCGCAACTTGGGCACCTTCCGGCCGGGCAAGCGGTCGACGCGGAAATCCGCGACCCGGATCTCGCCCGATGTCGGCGCCTCTTCCTTGAGCAGGAGTCGCATGAAGGTCGACTTGCCCGAACCGGACGGGCCGATGATGAAGACGAACTCGCCTTTTTCCACATCGACGGAAACGTTGTCCAGCGCCGGTCGCGTCGAGGTCTCGTACGACTTGGTCACGTTGCGCATGGTGATCACGGGGAGCCAGTGTAACCAGCGAACCAAGCGTCTCAGCGGGACGCGGCGCGTCGATCAGGGTTGGGGGTCGGCATTCACCCAGGTCGGTACGGCGTTGAGGAACGTCGTCGGGCCCTCGGCGGCGGTATCGGTGGGTTTGACGAACAGGTACACGACAAACGTCGACAGCCACGCCGCCATCAGGATCGCTGTGGACTTACGTGGTTTCACTGATTCCCTCCTTACGCAGGGCCGCGGCGACGCGCACGCGCAGTTCGCGACCCACTTCGAATTGTTTGCCTGGCAATGTGCGGGCAACCATCCGGATGTTCATCACGTCGAGCGAGAGATCTTCGACACCCATCACCGACGGCTCGTCGAGCAGCAGCGGTTTGAGGCGGCGATCCTCGTAGGCCTTGGTGCACACCGCGTGCAGGATCTCGTTGATCTTGGTGATATCTGCTTGCGCGGAGACCGGGACGTCGATCGCGGCGCGCGCCCAATCCTTGGACAGATTGGTGACTTTCACGATCTGCCCGTTGGGGACGATGATCACCTCGCCGTCGGAGTTGCGCAGCGTGGTGATGCGCAGCGTCACGTCCTCGACGGTGCCCTCGGCCGGGTCGGCGGAGCCGGTGACCGAGATCTGCACCACGTCACCGAAGCCGTATTGGCGCTCGGTGATCAGGAAGAACCCGGCCAGAATGTCCTGGACGATGCGCTGCGCGCCGAAACCGAGCGCGGCACCGAGCACCGCCGCGGGCGCGACCAGTCCCGTCACCGCGAAGCCCAGCCGACGCAACACCTCCATGCCGACCAGCACGTACACGATGGTCAGCACCACCCACGTGACCACCTGCGCCAGCGCGTGACGGTGCTTGGCCGCCTCGGTGCGGACCAAGGCGTCACTGGTCTGGAAACCCGAGTCGATCTTGGTGGTCACCCGGTCGCGCAGGAACGCCGCGAACCGGCCGAACAGCATCGCGCCGACGATCAGCAGGACGATTTCCAGCCCACTGGAACGCATCCAGTCGCTGATCTCGGGTCCGCTGTTGGCCGCGAGGACGTCGGTCATCGCGTCTCCTTCATGGACCTGCACAGGCACAGTTTCGGTTCGGTCGAACGCACACCAGAAAGGTTACAGGTCGGTCACGGCGTGCGGTCAAACGTGCTGAAGCGCACGGTTTGTGAGCGAACAGCTGGCTACGCGTCGTCCTGATCGCGCATACGCCAACGGATTCCGGACTCGATGAAACCGTCGATGTCGCCGTCGAGGACCGCGGTCGGATTGTTGACTTCGTGGTTGGTGCGCAGGTCCTTGACCATCTGGTACGGGTGCAGCACGTAGGAACGCATCTGATTGCCCCACGACGCGCCCTCGTTGGTCTTGAGCGCGTCCATCGTGGCGCGCTCCTCCTGGCGCTTGCGCTCGAGCAGCTTGGCCTGCAGCACGCGCATGGCCGAGATCTTGTTCTGCAGCTGCGACTTCTCGTTCTGGCAGGTCACGACGATGCCGGTGGGAATGTGAGTCAGGCGCACCGCGGAGTCGGTGGTGTTGACCGACTGGCCGCCGGGGCCCGACGAGCGGTACACGTCGACCCGGATCTCGCCCTCGGGAATCTCGATGTGGTCGGTCGTCTCCACCACGGGCAGGACCTCGACCTCGGCGAAGGAGGTCTGGCGACGGCCCTGGTTGTCGAACGGGCTGATCCGGACCAGGCGATGCGTGCCCATCTCCACCGACAGCGTGCCGTAGGCGTACGGCGCCTTCACCGCGAAGGTGGCGCTCTTGAGGCCGGCCTCTTCGGCGTAGGAGGTGTCGTAGACCTCGACGGGGAACTTGTGCCGCTCGGCCCAGCGGATGTACATGCGCATCAGCATCATCGCCCAGTCGGCGGCGTCGACGCCGCCGGCGCCGGAACGGATGTTGACCAGCGCGTCACGCTTGTCGTACTCGCCCGAGAGCAGGGTGCGCACTTCCATCGCCTCGACGTCCACGCGCAGTGCGGCGCGCTCGGCATCGGCGTCGGCGGTGGCTTCGGCGGCGGCCGCGTCTTCTTCGGCCTCGGCCAGTTCGTAGAGCACCGGCAGGTCCTCGAGCCGCTGGCGCAGATCCTCGACCCGGCGCAATTCGCTCTGCGCGTGCGAGAGCTCACTGGTCACCTGCTGGGCGTGCTCCTGGTTGTTCCACAGCTCGGGATCGGCGGCCTGGTGCTCGAGTTCATCGATGCGGCGGCGTAGTTCCTCGACATCGAGGACCGACTCGACCGTCTTGAGCGTGGTGTCGAGTTCTGCGAGGTCGGCGATAACGTCAGGATGCACGATGTCCTAGGCTACCGGTCCCGTCCGACACAGTGCCTATTCGGTCAGCTTGCGATGGACCGCAAGCCCCCTGGGCGGCGTCCGACCAGCTGGTCGAGGGCGTTCGCGCTGGCCTCGTCGGCCGGGAGCAGGACGTAGAGCGACTGGTCGTCGTCGATGGACAGATCCAGCGATTCGTAGGCCAGCCGCAGCGTGCCCGCCTCGGGATGATCGAGGCGGTTGATCCCGCCCGACGGCGGCAGTCCGGGCAGCGTCGCGAGGCGATCGGTGAAGACGCTGCCCGCCGTCACGGTGAGTTCGTCGACCAGGGCGGCGACCATCGGATCGGCGCGGAACGGGCCCTGCTTGAGCGAAGCGACCAGCTTGTCGGCAGCCGAGTCCCACTCCGGGTACAGCTCGCGGGCGCCGGGGTGGGTGAACACGAAACGGGCGACGTTGGCGGGCTCGCCCTGCTCGAACAGCCCCGCGGGCGCCATCAACTTCCGGTAACCCTCGGTGCAGGCCAGGATCTCGGTGAAGCGGTTGGTGATCGCGGCGGGCGCCGGTTCCAGCTGGGCGAGAATCGCCAGGATCGTCGGACGCACCGTGCGATTGGGACCGTTCTCGGCAGCGCCGCAACTGAACCCGGACACGCCTTTGCTGAGTTGATGCAGGTGGACGCGTTCGCGAGGACTCAGCCGCAACGTCTCGGCCAGCGCGGACAACACCTGAGCGGAGGGATGGCTGTCGCGGCCCTGCTCGAGCCGGATCAGATATTCCACACTGACGCCCGCCAGCAGCGCGACCTCGGCGCGACGCAGACCCGGCGTGCGCCTGCGTTGTCCGGCGGGCAGCCCGACCTCGGCGGGGGAGACCGCTTCGCGGCGGGTCCGCAGGAACAGCCCGAGTTCGTTGTCGCTCACCTCGTCGACGGTACCCAGCTCGGCGCATCGGAGAGTGGCCGTGCCACTACCACTCTCAGCGTGGTCTCCCTGCGACGCTCGCGGTCCGCGAGATTTGGTTGTACCGGCTGATCGAGCCGGTACGACGAACAGGAGAACATCGTGTCCACGCTGAAGCTCGCGATCATCATCGGCAGTGTCCGTGACGGACGATTCGGCCCCGTTGTCGCGAACTGGTTCGCCCAGCAGGTCGACGACCGCTTCGAGGTCGACATCATCGACCTCGCCGACACCGCCCTGCCGGCCCTGCCCGCCGTGCCGCCCGCCCTCGACCCCGACCCGGTCCGCCCCGCCGGCATGGGCGACCTCACCGGCCGCTTGGCCGCGGCCGACGCCTTCGTCATCGTCACCCCCGACTACAACCGCAGCTACCCGGCCGCCCTCAAAGCCGCCATCGACTGGCACTTCACCCAGTGGGACGCCAAGGCGATCGGCTTCGTCGGTTACAGCGGTGGCTCCGGCGGACTCCTGGCCATCGAACACCTGCGCCAGGTGTTCAACGAACTCAACGCCCACACCGTGCGCAACTACGTCTCGTTCCCGCGCTACTACATGCTCTTCGACGAGACCGGCCAACTCCACGACCCGCAGGAACCAGAAGCCGCCGCCACGGCCCTCCTCGACCAGTTGCACTGGTGGACAAGTGCTCTGGTCGCAGCGAAAACAGCCCAGGTCGTGGCCTGACCGGGCGGCTTTTGCACGTTCTCGGACACCCGGCCGGAGCCGCTGAGCCGGGGCGGGGAACGGCAGCGATGTTCACCGCGCCGCGAACTCGAGCGCGCCGGCTCGGCGAATACACTCCCACCGTGGCTGCCTACTCCGCTGACCTGGACCTTGCCCTGCGACTGGCCGACCAGGCCGACGCCATCTCCCACGAGCGCTTCGGCGCTGTCGACCTCAAAGTCGACTCGAAACCGGACCTCACCCCGGTCTCGGACGCCGATCTCGCGGTAGAACAGCTGATCCGCCGCGTACTCGCCGACGAACGCCCCGCCGACGCCGTGCTCGGCGAGGAGTTCGGCGGTGACGCCGAGTTCAGCGGCAGGCAGTGGGTGGTCGACCCGATCGACGGCACCAAGAACTTCGTCCGGGGCGTACCGGTGTGGGCCAGCCTGATCTCCCTGCTGGAGGACGGTGTCCCGGTGGTCGGCGTGGTGAGCGCGCCCGCGCTGGGCAGGCGCTGGTGGGCCGCCGCCGGTTCGGGCGCATGGGTACAGGTCCACCCCGGAGCGCCCAAGCCGATCTCGGTATCCGCGGTCGCCGACCTCGACGCCGCGAGCCTGGCTTTCTCCAGTCTGTCCGGCTGGCACGAGCGCGGTCTGCGCGAGAAGTTCATCGACCTCACCGACGCCGTCTGGCGAGTCCGCGGTTACGGCGACTTCTTCAACTATTGCCTGGTCGCGGAGGGTGCGGTCGATATCGCCGCCGAGCCGGAGGTCTCCCTGTGGGACCTGGCCGCTCTCGACATCCTGGTCCGCGAGGCGGGTGGCGCGTTCACCTCCCTGGACGGACGCTCCGGCCCGCACGGCGGCGACGCCGTGGCTTCCAACGGCCTGCTCCACGACGAGGTCCTCGGCCGTTTGCGCGGGTGAATCGAAGTTATCCACAGGTGCGCAACTTCGGCATCCGCCGCCGTCGGCTCCGGTCGACGGGCTGCGCGACCGGCGCTCGCTCGTAGGATGGCCCGGTGAGCAATTCCGGCGCCACAGCCCCCGATGTCGACGACTTCCCGCCCGAGGACTTCCCACCCGACGACGCGTACCCGTCCGACGGCGGGTACGTCTCCGAACACGATTTCGCCGACACCGGCGACTTCCACTTCGACGATCTCGCACCGGCCACCCCGGGCCGGGTCGCGGCTCCCGATCGCGCTGAGACCGCCGACGAGGTACTACGCCGCGTCTTCGGCTACGACAGCTTCCGCGGTGACCAGGCGGCCATCGTCGAACAGGTCGTCGGCGGTGGCGACGCGCTGGTACTGATGCCGACCGGTGGCGGCAAATCCCTCTGCTACCAGGTCCCCTCGCTGGTCCGCGAGGGCGTCGGCGTTGTCGTCTCACCGCTGATCGCCCTCATGCAGGACCAGGTCGACGCGCTGAGCGCCCTCGGCGTGCGGGCCGGATTCCTCAACTCCACCCAGTCGCCGGATCAGCGGCGGACGGTGGAGGCACAGTTCGTCTCGGGCGATCTGGACCTGCTCTATCTGGCGCCGGAACGCCTACGGCTGGAAGCCACGCTGCGCCTGCTCGACCGCGGCAAGATCGCCCTGTTCGCCATCGACGAGGCGCACTGTGTCTCCCAGTGGGGCCACGACTTCCGGCCCGACTACCTCGCGCTGTCGCTGGTGCACGAACGCTGGCCCGATGTCCCGCGCATCGCGCTCACCGCGACCGCCACCGAGAAGACCGCCGCCGAGATCGTCGAACGCCTGGATCTCGGCGCCGCGAAACAGTTCATCTCCAGCTTCGACCGGCCCAACATCCAGTACCGGATCGAATCGAAGAACCGCGCCGACCGTCAGCTGCTCGACTTCATCCGCGCCGAGCACCCCGGCGACGCGGGCATCGTCTACACCCTCTCGCGCAATTCGGTGGAGAAGACCGCGGCCATGCTCAACGAGAACGGCATCCGCGCGGTGCCCTATCACGCGGGCCTGGATTTCCGGACCCGTGCCGAGAACCAGTCCAGATTCCTGCGCGAGGACGGCCTGATCGTCGTCGCCACCATCGCTTTCGGTATGGGCATCGACAAACCCGACGTGCGGTTCGTGGCCCACCTCGACCTGCCGAAATCGGTCGAGGGCTACTACCAGGAGACCGGCCGCGCGGGCCGCGACGGCCTGCCGTCGACGGCCTGGATGGTCTACGGCCTCAATGATGTTGTGCAGCAACGCAAGATGATCGACTCCAGCGAGGGTGACGCAGCCCATCGCCGACAGCTGCAACTGCACCTCGACGCCATGCTCGCCCTGTGCGAGACCGTCGGCTGCCGTCGCGCGCGGCTGCTCAACTATTTCGGTCAGACCGGTGGTGCCTGCGGCAACTGCGATGTGTGCCTGAATCCGCCCGAAACCTGGGACGGCACGGTGCCCGCGCAGAAGCTGCTGTCCACGGTGCTGCGGCTCAAACGCGAACGCGGACAATCGTTCGGCGCGGGCCACCTCGTCGACATCCTGCTCGGCAAGACCAACCAGAAGATCACCCAGCATCGGCACAACGAGCTCTCGGTGTTCGGCATCGGCACCGATCTGCGCGATACCGAATGGCGCGGGGTGGTGCGGCAGCTGCTCGCGGGCGGCCTGCTGGCGGTACAGGGCGAATACGGTGTCCTGGCACTGACCGACGAGAGCAACGAGGTGCTGTTCGAGGGCAGGAAGGTGCCGATGCGGCGCGAGCCCGAACGCGCCGCCCGCCCCGCGCGCAGCGCGAAATCGGCCAAGGCGACCGCCGACCTGCCCGCCGCCGACGTCGGAGTGTTCGAGCGCTTGCGGGCCTGGCGTGCCGCGACGGCGAAGGAACAGGGCGTGCCCGCCTACGTGGTATTCCACGACGCCACCCTGCGCGAGATCGCCGCGCGCAAACCCGCCGACCTCGCCGCCCTCGGCACCGTCGCCGGCGTCGGCGAGAACAAACTGGCTCGCTATGGCGAGGGGGTGCTGACCACGCTGGCCGGGGAGTAGCGGTGCACCCGCGCCTCCCCGCCCAGCAGGGCGTACACGCGCGGCGGCGAGGAACCCGCACCGAATCGGACGACGCCGAGTTACTGTCGAGTCATGGCGAACGGTGAAGGCTCGGACGACGATACGTCGGGCAGCAGCCCGAGTGCGGGAGCCGATACCCCGACACCCCCGATGCCGCACCGCCACATCGATCCGGTCGTCGCGCCGTCCCTGCTGGGCGTTCACCACGGGGTGATCCACCGCGGCAGGCCACGCTGGTCGACCCTCGCACTGATCGCCATCTTCACCGCCGCCTTGGTCCTCTACCTCGTACTGAGCCCAGGCTGACGTTCCGTCCGCACCGCCCGATCGGCCGCGTTCGACAATTTCCCACACGCCGCTGTCGGATCCGGTGCTGTGTCACTGACGGTCGTGTTCCGGCGATCGCCCTCGCTGCCCGCCGATCGGTCGCGTGCTCGCCAAGTCCTCGTATGCCCCGACGTCCGATTCCGGAAATTTTGCGATGCCACGCACCAGCGGTGGCCGACATGCGCATGTGAGTTGTCGTAGGCGCAGGTCAAAGGGATACCTGACGTCGACGTCCCGGCGCACCGTTGCCGAGCGGGACCGATCACGGAGATCGGCCCGAGCTCGAGGAGGCGACGGCAATGGTGCGGTGGACTTGGGGCAAGCGTGTGGTGTGCGCGGCGATAGCGGTCACGGGATTGGCCTGCGTGCCGGTACCCGCCGGTGCCGACTTTCCGGCCCCGCCCGGGCTCGACTTCGCGCGGGCGCTGGGCACACCGACCCTGCCCGGCATCTACGGCCCCGACACCGCCGTCGTGGTCCTCGGTTACGGCCTGACCCCGGAGGGGACGATGCGCGAGGAACTCGTGCGACGACTGCGCGCGGGCCTGGCCCAGGCCGTCTTCGCGCCGTGGTCGCCGATCATCGTCACCGGCGGCAACCCGCAAGCCGGTCTGTCCGAAGCCGACGCCATGGCCGAGTGGCTGGTCGGCGCCGGCATCGACGAGAGCCGGGTCCTGCGCGAATCCGAGGCCGACTCGACGGTGGCCAACGCTCGCAACACCGCGGCCATGCTCGCCGACAGGGGCTTGCGCTCGGTCGTTCTCGTCACCTCCGAGGACCACATCGCCCGGGCCAGAGGCGCTTTCGCCGACGCGGGCGTGCTGGTTGTCGGCGACCTTACGCCCGACCGCGCTCAGTGGGATTCGGTGCCACTGCACGTCGGCAGCTTCGGCCCCGCACCGCTGTGACCGATCATCGCCGCACGTCGGCCGTTGTGATGAGTAGTCGCGGAAATCTCGGCAATAACCCCGAGAACCCGCCCCTCGCCTCGTAGCGTCGACCCATGACGCTCCACCTGTCCGACAGCGACATCCTCGCCGAGCTCGAGCCGACGGCCGAAGCCAATCTCAACGACCACCTGTCCAAGGCCAAGATGTGGCACCCCCACGACTACGTGCCGTGGGACGAGGGCCGCAACTTCGCGGCCATGGGCGGCGACGACTGGGATCCCGAGCAGTCGCGGCTGAGCGAGGTCGCCAAGGCGGCGATGATCACCAACCTGCTCACCGAGGACAACCTGCCCTCCTACCAC
>NZ_JBHWZY010000086.1:0-13155 GCF_042727815.1 Nocardia sp. NPDC060220 | reverse complement strand
TCCACAGCTGCGCGCCGGGCCAGATCTCGGCGATGATCACAGTGAGGATCACGACCGTCGGATACAGCCCTACCAGGACCGACAGGGCCGTCTTCCACGATGCCGGACCGCCGTCCTCGCCGGTCCGGCTCGGCGGAAACCACGACCCGTAGGGGTTGGCGATTCGGTGAACCTCGAAGTCCCTGAAGTCCGGCGCCTCTTCGAGCAGGGCCTTGCGCTGGGGCGATTCGAGCCAATGGTCGAGATGTTCGGCCGAAGCGAAGGAATAGATGATCGTCCAGTCACTCTGAACACCGGGGATCGGCCGGTGCAGCCCGGATCCGCGAAAACCTCGAAATGTCCGTTCGACCTCGGTCATCCGGTCCTGCCACGCGATGAATTCCGTTTCGCGGTCGGCTGCCACGGGATGGGAGACGACGACGGTCGCTACCTCTTCGGCCGGCTCGTCGACCAGCACATGCTGCGTCGACGGCCGTTCGAACAGCCCGGTTCCGCGGGCGAGAAGTTCGTCGCGCGTATCGCTGGCGAGCCAGCGCTTGAGGTTGACGATGTCGTCGAACCGATAGACGACCGACCAGTCGGACTGAGCGTCGCCCGGTGGCGTCACGTCGGCGCCGAGGAATCCGGGGAAGGTCGCCGCAGCGTCGTTCACCTCCGCCTGCCACCGCCGGAACTCGCTCTCGCGGCCGACTCGGGGCTGCTGAGTGATGACCACCGTCGCCGCGGCGGGCCTCGGCGACGGCGCCTTCGAGGCCGTCATGTCAGTACGGGTGCTTATCGGCCTTTTCGGCCCAGGTCTTGTACGCTTCGGCGCCCAGATCCCTGCGGAACTGTTCGATTTTCACGGACCGCTCAGGCAGTGGCCTGGTGAAGTCCTCGTATTGATACGCGTCGTCGAAGCCGATTTCGCTGGTGTCGGCCAGGTCGCTCGCGAAATGCACGGCGTCCAGACGTGCCCAATAGATTGCGCTCATACACATGGGACACGGTGCGCCGCTGATGAATATCTCCATCCCCATCAACATCTTCGCGCGTTCCGGGACCTTGTCGGGAGATCCTTCAGGTCGCGGGACCAATTCGAGCGTCGACTCGTTCTGATGCTCTTTGGAAATACTCGGGGCCTCGCCGTTGAGGACCTGGGTGGCCTTGCGGATGGTTTCTATTTCGGCGTGTGCGGTGGCATCACCGGTGAGCAGCACCCGATTCTGCCCGCGCGCGACGATCACTCCGTCCTTCGCGATCACCGCGCCGAACGGTCCACCCCAATCGTTGTCGACAGACTCTTTCGCCAGCCTGCATGCTTCTTCCATGAGTTCATCCGGTGTCATAGGTATTGCACCTCGAATTGTGGTTCGGACGTACTTCATAAGCCTCTGCCGCATACCGAATCTACCTCCGGCCCGATCCCCACGGAACAGCGTGCGCAATGGCGACGCATTCGTCTGGCTTTGGAAACCACTCCGTGTCCTTGGAGCAGATCGCGGCCGACAGCAACCGTGCCGAGTTCGCCATGTTCGGCCGACTCACCCTTTTCGGGTGAGCCGCACACGCCGCCGCTGTGTGACTCTCGCCATCGCGGCACTGTTCTGCGATCCAGCGAACCGGCCGAACCGCAGCTCTTCCGCACGACCCACTGTCCGGCATTCACACACAAGGAGAATCCGTTGAAACTCAGAAACAGCGTCTGTGGGATCGCCTCGATCGCGGTGGTCCTGCTGATGACCGCGGCGTGTAGCTCCGATGACGACTCCTCCGCACCGGCAGCCACCACGACCACCCAAACCACCCAAACCGACGCCATGCGCAGCAGCGTCGCCGCGACGGCATCCTCGATGATGAGCACGGTGCGCGACACCGCGGAGCAAGCGGTGCAGGACGCGATCAACACGGTCTTGGCCGCCGCACCGATCACCTTCGACGCGGGTAGTTCCGATCTCAGCACGGCTGCCGTCGCGACTCTCAAAGCGGTAGCCGTCCCGTTGCGGGGCAACGACACCGAGATCCAGATCACGACCTACGCCGAGGATTCGAATACCGCCTCGGCGAAATCCCTGGCCGAGGCGCGCGGTGACAACATCGCGGCCGCCCTCGAGAGCGACGGCATCGACAAGTCGCGCATCACGGTGAAGGCCGACGCGAATCCCTCCGACCCGGAGGTCGACGCCAACGAGGCCGCGATCACCGTGGTCGACAAATAGCGGGCTGCCGCCGACCTCCCAGACACCGCCGTGACCTGCACTGATGCCGGTCACGGCGGTGCGATGCCGGGGTGGTGCCCCCGGCCGGGTAATCTTTCGCCCCATGTGGATCATCCTTGCCATCTCCGTGGTCAGCTCGGTCGCCATCGCGATCTTGTTCGCGACGGGCTTCCCCAAGGACTGAGCATGTGCCGATAGCCCGGTGCGCGGCGGGCGTCGGCGATCCGTGCCGTTCTCGTCCTGATTCGTGGCGATCGGCCTAGAGTTGACTGATTGTGCGGGGCAATGTGGCGGGGGATGGTGGGCTTGCCTTCGCGGTGCGGCGACGTCGCAAGCCCGGGGCTTTCCGGGTGTATTGGACGCTGGCGCGGGCGGGATTCAAGCGGCAGGCCCAATACAAGCTGGCGATGTTCGCCGGGCTGTTCACCAACTGTGTGTTCGGGTTCGTTCGTGCGGCGGTGATGGTCGCGGCGGTGCGTGCCGCCGGTGATTTCGGCGGGTACGACGAGGGCACCATCGGGGCCTACGTGTGGTTGTCGCAGGCGTTACTGGGCGCCACTCAGTTCATGGGACCGCAGATCGACCTGGTCGACCGGATCAAGACCGGTGACGTCGCGATCGATTTCCTGCGTCCGATCGACGTGCAACTCGGCTACCTGGCCACCGACATGGGCCGCGCCGCCTGCACGATCCTGCCGCGCGGGGTGCCGAGCATCGTCATCGGCGCCGCCACCTTCGGTTTGTCGATGCCGAGTACGCCGGTGGCCTATCTGCTCGGCCTGATCAGTGTGCTGCTCGCGGTGGCCCTGTCGTTTCTGTGCCTGTTCGCGGTGGCGCTGATCGGGTTCTGGGTGGTCGAGATCCGCGGCATCCGGGTGCTGTATCAGATCGTCGGAACGTTCCTGGCCGGGCTTTTCGTCCCGGTGCACATGTTCCCCGACTGGTTGCGTGTCGTCGCCATGTCTACGCCGTTTCCCTCCATCCTGCAGGCCCCGATCGATACGCTGTCAGGGCGCGCCGCCGGGTCGGATGCCTTGATCATCGTTGCGATACAAGGCTTCTGGGTGTTGGTGATCGGACTGCTCGGCAGGGTGTTGCTGCGGGCGGGACAACGCAGGCTGGAGGTACAGGGTGGCTGAACCGGATTCCGCGCGCGTTGTTGCCGGGACCTGGTTCACTCCCTATCTCGCAGTATTGCGTTCGCGTGTGAAAGCACAGCAGGTGTACCGCCTTTCGTTCGCCACCGAGGTGTTCAGTGCCTTCCTGATCGGGCTGGTGGAGTTCGCCGAGGTGTGGGTCATCTTCCACAACGTGAAGACCCTCGGCGGCCTCGATGTGGATGCCGCGCTGCTGCTGTTCGGGCTGTCCAACACCTCCTTCGCGCTGGCCCAGGTCGCGGTCGGGCATCTGGATTCCCTGCCCTCGATGATCAGGATGGGCACCCTCGACGCGTATCACCTTCGCCCACAACCGTTGCTGTTGCAGCTGGTGACCAGTGACATCTCGTTACGCAGACTCGCGCGGGCCGCGGTCGCGGTGATCGTGCTCGGGATCGGGCTGTGGCGCAACGATATCGACTGGGGCATCGCCCCGGTTACCTTGATCGTGATCACCCTGATCAGTGGAATCGCGCTGTTCTGTGGCCTTTTCGTATGCGCGGCCGGACTACAGTTCTTCTTGATCGACGGTGCCGAGCTCACCAACAGCTTCACCTACGGCGGTTCGTTCGCCGCGATGCAGCCGGCCTCGGTGTTCCCGACACCGCTGAAACTGTTGTTCGGGTTCGCGATTCCCGTCGCGTTCACGGCATACGTGCCGACGATCGCCCTGCTCGGTTTGCCGGGCCCACCACTGTTGCCCGCGTGGTCGGCGTGGCTGACGCCACTCGCCGCGGCGTGGGTGTGGCTGCTCGCATCGGCGGCATGGCGGATCGGTACGAGGCACTATCAGGGAGGAGGGGGATAACGATGGACGAGCACGAGCACCAGGATCCGATCATCGACATCGATGACCTCACCCGGCAATTCACCGTCTATCGCAAGAACGGCAGCCGCTGGCGCCGACATCGCGACACCATCACCGCCGTCGACCGGATGAGTTTCCGGATCGAACGCGGCTCGGCGGTCGGCTATATCGGCGCCAACGGCGCGGGCAAGTCGACGACCATCAAGATGCTCACCGGCATCCTGGTGCCGACCACCGGAACCGTGCGTACCTGCGGCCTCGAGCCGGTGCGTCAGCGTAAGGAGCTCGCCTCGCGCATCGGCGTCGTGTTCGGGCAGCGTTCGCAGCTGTGGTGGGACCTGCCGCTGCACGAATCGTTCGCGATCCTGGCCGCGATCCATCGCCTCGATCCCGATATCGCCGACAAGCGGACCCACGAACTGGTGGAACAGCTGGAAATGGCCGACACCCTCGACACCCCTGTCCGCCAGCTCTCGCTCGGTCAGCGCATGCGCGCGGAAGTTGCGGCCGCACTGTTGCATTCGCCCGAGCTGGTGATCCTGGACGAGCCGACGATCGGCCTGGATGTGCTGTCCAAACAACGATTACGGGAGTTCCTGCGCGCCGAACGGATCGAGCGCGGCACCACGCTGCTGCTCACCACCCACGATATGGGCGATATCGAACGACTCTGTGATCGGGTGCTCGTCGTCGATTACGGCAGGCTGGTGTACGACGGTTCACTGGCCGGGCTCGGCGCCACCGTCGGCGCGCGCCGGGTGCTGGTGGTCGACCTGGCCGCTCCCGCACCGGATCTCGATGATCTGCCGTGTGGGGCACAGTTGCTGTCCAGCGAGGCGGGCGGCATGCGCCAGCGCCTGGCGTTCGACGCCGAGAAGACCACTGCCGCGGCTTTACTGGCGGCGGTGTCGGACCGGGCGCAGGTGCGCGATCTGTCGATCGAGGAACCCGATATCGAGGACGTGGTCCGCCGGATCTACGAGTCGACCCGCTGAATTCAGCTCGGTCCGTCCGGGTTTCCCGAGTACATGCTCACCTCGCCGCCCTCCCCCAGGAAGGCGTTGACCAGCATGATCCGCTGCGCGCGCAGTTCCTCGTCGTCGGGGGCTCCGGTGGTGATCGAAATCTGCGGGATGGCAGCCCAGTTCACGACGTAGCGCTCGGGGGGTCCGTCGTCGTCGGACAGGCGCGCGAGCCGGAACACCGACACCGCACGGCGTTCCATGAGGCCGCGCACGACATCGGCGATGCGCTCCGGGTCCTCCAGGGCGAACAGGAACCCGAAGGTCAGCTCGGGCGATGAGACGTAAGCGGGCACAATTATCGAGGTTAGTGCATTCGGCGCCGAAATGATTGCCGGAAATGTGCCACCGCGGTTACCCGGGAGTGCTCGTGGGGAGACCCGGCCGTAATGGTGGATAACAATTTCCGCCGACCACCGGGTTTGTCCACCACGCTATTGCGCGTCGGCGCCGAATCGCGCTTTCCTGAAAGGGTCCCGATTTCCCCCGGGCCGCCGTCTTCTCCACCCGCAGCGTCGCGGACTCTTGTCGACGTCCGGGCGGGGCTACGCCGGTGCCGGGGAGTGCACCCCCACACCCATCCTCCTCGGCTCTGGCGTATCCATGCACAACAGTGTTATCAGGGGGCGTGCCCATGCCGATCGATCACGGCCACCGTTTGGATGCCGCACAGCTGCCGACTCCTTCAGCGCTGTTGCGGGCCTTTCTGGAAACCGACCACCCCGACCCGGCACCGCACCGGGTTCTCGACGCCGCCCGCGGGCTCGCGAGCTGCCACGATCGCCGGCGCAGAGTGCTGGAGCAGGCACGCGACCCCGCCGCCTCGAGCAGCACCGGGGCGGCGTGCGCGCGCCTGGTCGACGACATCGACACCGACCGCGGCGCGCTGATCGCCCGCATCGACGGCTGGGTCGCCGCCCATGTGGAACACCGCGACGGCGCCTCGCTGCACACCGAGACCCTCGGCGCGGTGATCGACCGGATGGCGGCGAAATGGATCGCCGCCCAGCAGGCCATCGCAGGACCGGCCCCAACGACAACGACACCACGGCAGCGGGAGGCTCGCACCCATCTGCAGTGGTGTCGTCTTGCCGAATTGACCGACGGCTACCGGGATCTGATCACCGATGTCACCGAACACCGCAGGCGGTTGCCGGTGTGGTGAATCGTCAGGCCTTGTCGCCCGGCTCGGCGAACACGGGCGCCGAATCGAGATCGCCGTCGGTCGCGGTGTCGAGGTCGACCGGGTCGGTCTCGACATCGCGAGCCTTCGCGAACTCCGCCTCGGCCCGGTCCTGCGCCGCGTCGCGACGAGCGGCGGCCGCGGCTTCTCGCATCTCGATCGCGTCGGTGACGAACTCACCGATCTCCCGAGCGACCTCGGCGACCGTTCCGGTGATCAGAGTCGCGATCTTGCCGACCCGCTGGGCACCGGAGGACGTCAGTTCCTGGACCAGATCCTTATTGCTTTCGAATTTGCCGACCATTTACACGCCCACTTCGGTTGCCTTCCGATTACGCATAACGATAACACCGGGCTTGGGCGCCCTCTTCACGAAACGATCGGGCAGCGCGAGCTGGAAGATCTTGCCCCAGACCGAACCGATCTGCTTGGAGAAACGACCGGTGTTGTAGGGCAGGCCGTACTTCTCGGCCAGCGCCTTCACCTCGGGCGCGATCTCCGGGTACCGGTTCGCCGGGATATCGGGGAACAGGTGGTGCTCGATCTGGTGCGAGAGGTTGCCCGACATGATGTGGAACAGCCGCGAGCCGTTGATGTTGGCCGAGCCGAGCATCTGGCGCACGTACCACTCACCGCGGGTCTCGACCTCGGTCTCCTCCTTGGAGAACGTCTGCACGCCCGAGGGGAAGTGACCACAGAAGATGATCGAGTAGGTCCACACATTGCGCACCAGGTTCGCGGCCGCGTTGCCTGCCAGCGTGTGCAGGAACAGCGGGCCGGTGAGCGCCGGGAACATCACGTAGTCCTTGAGGACCTGCTTGCCCGCCTTCTTGCCCTGCCCCTTGAGCAGCGGCTTGAGGTCGGACCACTTGCGCTTGCCCTTGATGATGTTGTCGGCTTCGAGGTCGTGCAGCATCACGCCCCACTCGAAGAACGTCATCAGCAGGAAGGCGTAGAGCGGGTTGCCCAGGTAGTAGGGGTTCCACTTCTGCGCCTCGTCGATCCGCAGGATGCCGTAACCGATGTCGCGGTCCATGTCGACGATGTTGGTGTAGGTGTGGTGCATGTAGTTGTGCGAGTGCTTCCACTGGTCGGCCGGGCAGACCGTGTCCCAGTCGAATTCGCGGGAGTTGATGCCGCGCTCACGCATCCAGTCGTACTGGCCGTGCATGACGTTGTGGCCGATCTCCATGTTGTCGAGGATCTTCGACACACCGAGGGCGGCGACGCCGGCCAGCCAGAACGGCGGCAGGAAGCCCAGGTACATCAGGCCGCGGCCGGCGATCTCGAAGCCGCGCTGGGTCTTGATGATGTTGTAGATGTAGTCGCGGTCGCGTTCGCCGAGATCGTCGACGACGCGGGCGCGGATCGCGTCGAGCGCGGCGCCGAGTTCTTCGACCTGCTCCGGGCTCAGGATGACCGGACCGTCTTTGCCTTCGGTGAGGATCGTCATGGCTGTATCTCCCCTTGCTGGTATTTCGGTGTCGTTCTACAGTGCGATGTCGACGTCGCCGACAGCTGTGTTGATGCAGACCTGGATCTGCTTGTCGGGCTCGGCGTCGAGTTCGCCGGTGCGAATGTTGCGGGTGCAGCCGGAGACCTTGGTCGCGGTGCAGGAGAAGCAGATCCCCATGCGGCAGCCGTATTCCGGGGTCAGGCCGGACGCTTCGGCCTGCTCGAGCAGCGTTGCTCCGGTGTTGTCGGCGGCGACGTCGCTGCCGGAGAAGGTGACGGTGCCGGTGGCCTCCGACGGATCCGACGGGACCGTGGTGAGCGTGAATTCCTCACTGAGCACCCGGTCTTGCAGACCCTCGGCCTCGAAGATCGTGTGCACCGCGCGCATCAGCGGCGGCGGCCCGCATACGAAGGTCTGCGCGTCGGCGAACCAGGGTGCCACCCGCTCGAGCTCGTCGTAGTCGAAGAATCCACTGCCGGTGGAGGTTTCACCGTCGATCACCGTGCCCGGCTCGACCGGGTAGCGGTATTCGATGCGGAAGTTGGCGCGACGCTGCGCGATCGAGGACAGCTCGGCCCTATGCGGCACCATCTCGGGCTGACGGGCGTAGTGCAGGAAGGTGACCTGCCCGGTGTATCCCTCGGCGTCGAGGGTCCGCAACATCGACAGTACCGGCGTGATCCCGCTGCCACCGCTGACCAGCAGTACCTTGTCGGGCCGACGCTCGGGCAGGTGGAACACACCGGAGGCGGGCGCCAGGTCGACGACCATGCCCGGTTTCGCGTTGGCGTGCAGGTAGTTCGAGACGAGCCCGCCCGGGTGCGCCTTGACGGTGAGCTGCAGGTAGCGCTCGCCACGACTCTCCGGGTCGATCGGCGAGTAGCAGCGGGTGTGGCGCACGCCGTTGATCGAGACGCCGATCTGCACGTACTGACCGGCGGCGTGGCCGCGCCACTGCCGCGAGGCGCGCAGGGTGAGCGCCACCGAGCCGGGCACCGCGTGGGAGACATGAGTGACCTCGGCGCGCAGCTCCCGAGCGGTGAGCCCGGGGCGGACGAGCTCCAGGTACCGGTCCAGCGGGTGCGGCGTCGTCAACGTCTGCACCAGATCGATCAGTCCCACCATGTCGTGTTGCCCCTTATTGCGAAGTACGGAGAAGTCCTGCGACGTGCGCTTCAAATTTCAGTGCACGTCTGTACACTCACCAGTGTGCCCGATGACCCCGGGCCACTGTCAACCGGCAATAATGTGAGGCGGACAACATCATGACGAAGGCCGCTATGGTGAACGGATGTATGCTCACCGATGTGACTGAGCAGGCAGGAACCCGCAACGAGCGCAAAGCGCATACCCGGGCAGCCCTCCTCGACGGCACCCTGGCCTTGGCCTCGGAGCGCGGATTCGCGGCATTGAGCCTGCGTGAGATCGCCCGTTCGGCCGGCATCGTGCCCACCGCCTTCTACCGCCACTTCGCCTCGCTCGACGACCTCGGCGCGACCATTGTCGACGAGGGCGTCACCGCGCTGCGGCTGGCATTGCGCGAGGTCAGGCGGAAACCGGACGCGCATCTGGCCGATACGGTCCGCTTCGTCTTCGAGCAGGTTCGCGCCAGACGCGCCCTGTTCGGTTTCCTCATTCGCGAGCGTCACGGCGGGCCTGCTCCGCTGCGTCAGGCGATCGCGATGGAGATGCAGCTCATCGTGCGCGAGATCGTCGCCGATCTGTCGCGCCTGCGTGCACTGGATTCGTGGAGCACCACCGAGCTGGAGATCGCCGCGGATCTACTGGTCACCACCGTGACCGACGGTATCGCTGCGTTCGTCGCGTCCACCCCCCGTGAGGAATCGGCGATCGTGGAGCGCACCGTGATGCAGATGCGCCTGATCGCGTTGGGCATCGCGGGCTGGGTACCCAAAAACGCGGACTGAACTCAGAGTACGGGCGTACACACAATTCGAGGGGCGCCCCACCGGTGAGGTGTCACATATCGGCGGATACCGCGCGCGAGGGCGCACGCACCGGGAGCAGCACCAGCAGACCCGCCGCCAGCACGACCAGAAGTCCGGCGATGCCGGCGCGGTCGCTGTGGAAGGTCGAGACGAACACCCCGAACAGGGCGGGCGCCAGGAACGACACCGCCCGGCCGGTCGTGGTGTACAGACCGAACAGCTGACCCTCCCGTCCCGGCGGTGCCAGTCGCGCCAGGAACGAACGGGCCGAGGCCTGCGCGGGACCGACGAACACCGTGAGCGCGAGCCCGAAGATCCAGAACATCGTCGAGCCCGACACCATCAGCAGCGCGAGACCGCACCCGAGCATCCCGACCAGTGACGCCACGATCACCCGCTTGGGCCCGATCCGGTCGTCGAACCGCCCGGCCACGACCGCGGCCGCCCCCGCGACGACGTTCGCGGCGATCCCGAACAGCAGCACATCGGCGTCGGCGAACCCGTACACCGTCACCGCGAGCACCCCGCCGAAGGTGAACACGCCTGCCAAACCGTCGCGGAACACCGCGCTGGCCAGCAGGAAGTACACCGTGTGCCGATCCTGACCCCACAGCTCCCGCACGTCCCGGGCGAGCACCCGGTAGGAACCGAGGAAGCCGACCTTCGCGGCGCCGGGGTCGGCGCCGGTGCGCGGCATCTCGGGGACCGCGAACAGCACCGGCAGCGCGAACACCGTGAACCACACCGCCGCGAGCACGATGACGAGCCGGACATTGAGGCCCTGATCGGTGGGCATCGCGAGCAGTCCGCGGGTGTCGCCGTCCCCGGCCAGGAACCCCGCGTAGCAGATCAGCAGCAGCACGATGCCACCGAAATAGCCCATCGCCCAGCCGAATCCGGAGACCCGCCCCACCGTGGCAGGTGTCGACACCTGCCGCATCATCGCGTTGTAGGGAACGCCGGCGAGTTCGAAGGTGGCCGAGGCGAACGCGAGCAGTGCCAGGCCGAGCCAGAGATCGTGATAGTCGTCGCGGACGAAGAACATCAGCGACATCGCGCCGACCGTGAGCGCCGTCAAGGTCGCCAAGGCCCGTTTACGGGAACCGACCGCGTCGAAGTACTGCCCACAGACCGGCGCGGTCAGCGCGACGATCAGCCCCGCTCCCGCCAGCGCCCAGCCCAGCCACGCACTCGCCGGGGTCGACCCCGGCAGATCATCGCCCACCTTGTCGGTGAGATACACCGCGAAGACGAAGGTCAGCGTCACGGCCTGGAACGCCGACGATCCCCAGTCCCAGAGTCCCCACGCCAGCACCTGCCCGCGTCCGGCCGCCTCGCCGACGGTTTCGGCCGCGTTCACCTCGGTCATAAGCCGAAGAGTAACGGCGAACCGGCACCCACGCCGTCTATTACATCCGCGCCGTCAGTTCATATGAACCTGGTTGCATAGTACCCAGCGTTCCGGATACTCTCGTGCCATGGCACTGGAGCACGCGCTACTGGTCTCGCTCACCGAGCGGGCCGGGTCGGGGTATGAGCTCGCTCGCCGATTCGACAAGTCGATCGGCTACTTCTGGAGTGCCACCCACCAGCAGATCTACCGGGTGCTCAAGCGGATGGAGTCCTCCGGCTGGGTCACCGTCGAATCGGTGAACCAGCAGGGCAAACCTGACAAGAAGGTGTACTCGGTGGCTCCGGCCGGTCAGGCCGAGATCGCCCGCTGGCTCGCCGAGCCCACCGATGCCACCCCCGCCCGCGACGAACTGGGCGTGAAGATCCGCGCCGCCGCGTACGGCGACATCGATGCCGTCTGCGCCGAGGTGGAGCGCCATCGCGGCCAGCACGCCCAGCGCCTCGACGAGTACCGCCTCAGCGAAAAGAAATTCTTCCCGGTGCCGGACCAGCTCTCCGGCACCGCTCTGCACCAGTATCTGGTGCTTCGCGCGGGCATCCGCGCGGAGACCGGCTACCTCGAATGGTGCGACGAAGTACTGCAGGCCCTGCGACCGCGAAAAGGTGACGACCGCCCATGACTGCCTATCCCCATCTGTTCGAGCCACTCGACCTCGGCCACACCACGCTGCGCAACCGCGTGGTCATGGGCTCCATGCATACCGGTCTCGAGGACCGTGCCTGGGACACCAACAAACTGGCCGCCTACTTCGCCGAGCGTGCCCGCGGCGGTGTCGGCCTGATCATCACCGGCGGCTACGCCCCCAACCGCACCGGCTGGTTGCTGCCGCTCGGCGGCAAGCTCACCAACAAGACCGAGGCATATCGGCATCGCACGATCACCAAGGCGGTGCACGCCGAGGGCGGCAAGATCGCCATCCAGATCCTGCACGCGGGGCGCTATTCCTACATGCCGACCAGCGTTTCGGCATCGGCGATCAAGTCCGCGATCAACCCGTTCAAGCCGCGGGCGCTGTCGTCGAAGGGCGTGGAGCGCACCATCGACGATTACGCGCGCTGCGCGGGCCTGGCCAAGTTCGCGGGGTACGACGGCTGCGAGATCATGGGCGGTGAGGGCTATTTCCTCAACCAGTTCCTCGCACCGCGGGTGAACAAGCGCACCGACAAATGGGGAGGCACCCCGGAGAACCGGCGTCGGCTGCCCGTCGAGATCGCCCGCCGCATCCGCGCCGAGGTGGGCCCCGATTTCATCATCGTGTTCCGGTTGTCGATGGCCGAGCTCGTGGAGAAGGGCCAGACCTTCGACGAAATCGTCGCCCTGGCACAGGAATTGGAGGCTGTCGGCGTCGACATCCTCAACACCGACATCGGCTGGCACGAGGCGCGGGTGCCCACCATCGTCACCTCGGTGCCGCGCGCGGCGTTCGTGGAGTTCACCGCCAAGATCGCGCGCAAGGTGAACATCCCGGTCTGCGCCTCGAACCGGATCAACATGCCCGAGATCGCCGAGGAGATCCTGACCCGCGGTGACGCGGCGCTGATCTCCATGGCCCGCCCGCTGCTGGCCGACGCCGAATGGGCCAACAAGGCCGAGCAGGATCGGGCCGACGAGATCAACACCTGCATCGCCTGCAACCAGGCCTGCCTCGACCACGCCTTCGGCAACAAGAAGGTGTCGTGCCTGGTCAACCCGCGTGCGGGCAGCGAGACCACGTTGAACTTGCTACCGACTCGGCGCGCCAAGCGAATCGCCGTCGTCGGCGCGGGCCCGGCCGGGCTGTCGGCCGCGGTGAGTCTGGCCGAGCGCGGCCACCGCGTCGACCTGTTCGAATCCGACGACAAGATCGGTGGCCAGTTCGACATCGCCCGCCGCATCCCCGGCAAGGAGGAGTTCGACGAGACCATCCGCTACTTCCGCGTCCAGCTCGCCGAACACGGCGTCGACGTCCGCCTCGGCAAGTCCGTCACC
>NZ_JBHWZY010000085.1:0-13358 GCF_042727815.1 Nocardia sp. NPDC060220 | reverse complement strand
GACCGTGAGTGCGCCGTACGGCGATCCGCCGCCCGCCGATATCGACCCGGCCGAGGACTCGCCCGAAGTGCGGCGGGTATTGCTCGAGAGCCTGGAGGAGTCGGTCGATCAGCCGTCGGCGTATGTGCTGCCGATTCATCGACGGGCCGACGGCGCGGGCTGGGCCAGTGCCGACTGGCAGCTGCGTCGCGGGCGTGCCGAGGGCGGCCGGGGCCGGATCGTGTTGGCCGATGGTGATTCGCCTGCCGGACTTCGCCTTCCGATCGGGTCGGTGTCCTGGCACGCGCCGCCGATCCTGCCCGACAGCGACCCGCTCTATCAGAAACCGCTGCGCGCGGAACGGGCCGAGCCGCCCGCAGCGGTGGAGCCCGCCGATTTCACGCCGACGACCGCGCTGGTCGCCGAGGTCAGGCAGGGGCGGCTGCACGTGTTCCTGCCGCCGGTCGCCGAGCTCGACGACTTCCTCGATCTGATCGCCAAGGTCGAGGCGGCCGTGGTGGCGATCGGCCAGCCCGTGGTGCTGGAGGGCTATGCCCCGCCGAGTGATGCACGGCTACAGACGTTTTCGGTGACGCCCGACCCGGGCGTGATCGAGGTGAACATCATGCCCACCAGCTCGTTCGCCGAGCAGGCCGAGGTGCTGAACACCCTCTACGAGCAGGCCAGGTTCGCCCGGCTGAGCACCGAGTCGTTCGACGTGGACGGCACGCACGGCGGCACCGGCGGCGGCAACCACATCACCCTCGGCGGGGTCACCCCGGCGCGTTCGCCGATGCTGCGCCGCCCCGACCTGCTGGTCTCCATGCTCACCTACTGGCAGCGTCATCCCGCGCTGTCGTACCTGTTCGCGGGTCGTTTCGTCGGCCCGACCTCGCAGGCGCCCCGCGCGGACGAGGGTCGCGAAGGCGCGCTCTACGAACTCGAGATCGCCTTCGCCGAGGTCGCCAGGCTCACCGCCGAGCAAGCCCACGGGCCGACGCCGTACGAGATCCAGTCGGCCCCTTGGCATATCGATCGCGCACTGCGCCATCTGCTCACCGATCTCACCGGCAACACCCACCGTGCCGAGTTCTGCATCGATAAGCTGTACAGCCCCGACTCCGCGCGCGGCCGTCTCGGGTTGCTCGAACTGCGCGGCTTCGAGATGCCGCCGCATTTCCAGATGGCGATGGTGCAATCGCTGCTGGTGCGCGGCCTGGTCGCGATGTTCTGGGACAAGCCGCTGCGCGCGCCGCTGATCCGGCACGGGTCCAACCTGCACGGCCGCTATCTGCTGCCGCACTTCCTGATGAACGACATCGCCGAAGTGGCCGCCGACCTGCGCGCGGCGGGCGTCGACTTCGACACCGCCTGGCTCGACCCCTTCACCGAATTCCGTTTTCCCCGTATCGGCACCGCCATGATCGGTGAGGCGGAGCTGGAACTGCGCGGGGCGATCGAACCCTGGCTCACCCTCGGCGAACAGACCACCGGCCAGGGCACCGCTCGCTACGTGGACTCCTCGGTGGAACGGTTGCAGGTGCGACTGGTCGGCGCCGACCGTGGCCGCTACGTCCTCACCTGCAACGGCATGCCGGTACCGCTGCTGGCCACCGACAAATCCGACGTGCAGGTGGCGGGCGTGCGCTACCGCGCCTGGCAGCCGCCGAACTCCCTGCACCCCTCGATCACCGTCGACGCCCCCCTGGTGTTCGACCTGATAGACGTCGCGACGGGCATCTCCCGTGGCGGCTGCACCTACCACGTCGTGCACCCCGGCGGCCGCGCCTACGACGACGCACCCGTCAATGCCGTCGCCGCCCAATCGCGCCGTAACCGCCGTTTCGAGGCCGCCGGTCATACGGTGAACCCGATCGATCCCGCCGAACTCCGTGCGAAGATCGCGGCACAGTCGACCGATGTGGGAGCACCAGGCATCCTGGACCTACGCCGCGCGCGAACAGTGTGGGGCCAGTAGCAGGGAGGTTCGGCGCGACACAGAACGCCGGGTCGATCTGCACACCGGTCTGGTCGACCAATCGATGGAAGTCAGTGGCTTCGGGTTTGCGGCCGTCCCGATTCTGGAGTGACGGAGGGAGGGAGCGCAGCGACTGACCGGAGGAGGGAAGAATCGGGACAATCGGGGCCGCAAAACCCCGCGGCGCCAGCCGCAAAAAATACAGGAGGCTCGGTGGCTCAGCGCGATGAAGCGCAACGGGGCGGGAATCGGCCGGGATCGGGCGTTCGCGCTCAGGTTGCCGAGCAGTTCGCGCGGTATCGGGCTGACAGTTCGGCGGGGGCGCGCTTCGACGAGTGCGGCAGGCCGACCAGGGGCTATTACGACGAGTTGGTCGACGGGCGTGGGCGGGTGCGGTCGATGTGGTCGGAGCTGTCGGCCGACTTCATCGACCAGGGGATCGGCGGGATCGACCGGATCGATCACCGGGTGCGCAGGCAGATCGAGGACGACGGTGTCACCTACACCGAGGTCGGCCTGGGCGGCGACGACGACACCGCGATACCGCAACCGTGGCGTCTGGACCCGATTCCGCTGCTGGTGTCCGCCGAGGACTGGACCCGCCTCGAAACCGGTCTCGTGCAGCGCTCGCTGGTACTCGATGAGGTGCTCACCGACGTCTACGGCCCGCGCAGGCTGCTGAGTTCGGGCCTGTTGCCGCCGGAGGTGGTGTTCGGCAACACCGGGTATGTGCGGGCCGCGCACGGCATCACGATCCCCGGCACCCACCAGCTCTTTCTGCACGCCTGCGACATCAGCCGGTGGAGTGACGGGCAGTTCCGGGTTCTCGCCGACTGGGCGCAGGCACCCTCGGGCGCCGGGTACGCGCTGGCCGACCGTCGTGTGGTGGCTTCGGCCATTCCCGAGGCGTTCGAGCACGCGGGACCGCGTCCACTCAGCCCGTTCGCGCGGGCCATGCGGTTGATGCTCGAGGAGGCGGCGCCCGAACTGGCCGATGGGGAAGAGCCGGTCGTCGTCGTACTCAGCCCGGGTTCGCATTCCGAAACCGCCTTCGACCAGGCTTATCTCGCGCAGATGCTCGGGTTCCCGCTGGTGGAGAGTTCTGATCTGGTGGTGCGCGACGGTGCGCTGTGGATGCGCTCGCTCGGCAGCTTGGAACGGGTCGACGTGGTGTTGCGGCGGGTGGACGCCGAGTTCTCCGACCCGCTGGATCTGCGCCCCGATTCGCGGCTCGGCGTGGTCGGGTTGGTCGAGGTGCTGCGTCGCGGTGCGGTGACGGTGGTGAACACCCTCGGTAGCGGGTTGCTGGAATCGCCCGCGCTGAGCCCGTTCCTGCCGCGCATCGCCCGCTCGGTGCTCGGCGAGGATCTGCTGCTCGATGCCACCCCCACCTACTGGGGTGGCGACGACACCGAGCGCGCGCACTTGGTGTCGCACGTCGGTGACCTGGTGATCCGCTCCACTGTCGACGGCTCGACGATCTTCGGACCGAGCCTGTCGGCGGCCGAGCGCGCCGATCTCGCCGCCCGGATCGAGGTCGAGCGATGGAAGTGGGTGGGGCAGGAGCCCGCCGAGTTCTCGGTCGCGCCCGCGGTCGACGGCCCGGCGGGGCTGGCGCCGGCACCGGTGGGCATGCGGTTGTTCTCGCTGGCCAGACGGGGCAGCTATACGGCGATGTCGGGTGGCCTGGGTCAGCAGCGCATGCGGCTCGAACCGACCCGGAGCGTGATCAAGGTGGCCGCGAAGGACGTGTGGGTCCGCGCGGCTCCGGCGGCCGTGCCCGCGGCGAGTTCCGAAGCGCCGCACGAGGAGCGGTTGCGCAGGGCGGTGCCGGTCGTCGAGGCGATCAGCTCGCCGCGCGTGCTCAACGACCTGTTCTGGATGGGCCGCTACAGCGAACGCGCAGAGTCGGTGGTCCGCCTGCTCGCCGCCACCCATGACGTCTATCAGGACTATCGCTACCGACCATGGCTCGATGGCGCCGAAGCCTTGCCGATCCTCATGCGTGCCCTGTCGATCACCACGGGCACCGTCGCTCCAGAGTCGGTGCTGCCCAACGGAATCGGTCAGCTGGTGGCCGTGCGATCCCGCGATGTCGCAACCGAAGATCCGAACGCCGATGCTGGGCACCGTGATTCGGTAGGCGCCGAAGCGCCTGACCCGGTGGCGACGCGGTCATCGCGGTCCTCGGTCAGCGAAGAAGCAGGAACGGAGGCGGCGGAGCACGACGCGCCCGCTGAACCGAAGGCATCACAGTCGGCGGGGCAGAGCCGGTCCGCTGGTCGGGATCAGCCCACAGCGGACGAGCCCGAACCCGATTCCGAGGCAGAGGCGCCGTGGGAGCGGGCGGGGACCAGTGCGCTGGCCCGCGCGCTGCGCACCACCGGTGTCACGCCCGAGCGTGGTTCGGAGCCGGTGCCGGCCCCCGAGCCCGAGCCGGTGCTCGCTCGGTCGCGACAGGCGCAGGGCCAGTTCACCCACCGAGCCATGGATTCCAGTGGTCAGGACGGCGTGGCCGCGCGGCGGGCGGTGGCCGGAGCTTCGGCTGAGGGGTTCGGGTACCTGGCCTCGTTGACCGGTGATCGTGAGCTGGCCGGGTCGCTGTCGTACGCGGTGGATCACTACGGATCCGCCGCGCGAGCGGTGCGCGATCAATTGTCCGGTGACACCTGGATGATCATCGGCGCCGTCGACCGCGCACTGGCCGAATTCCGCAGCGCCAGTACCGAACAGGAGACGGCGTTGTCGTCGGTGCATTCGCTGGCGCTGGCGGCGCTGCTGTCGCTGTCGGGGATCGGCGCGGAGTCGCTGGTGCGCGACACCGGCTGGTACGTCATGGATATCGGTAAACGGATCGAGCGCGGGCTGGCGGTGACGTCGCTGATCAATGCCGCACTGGGGCGACGGAGTTCGGCCGAAGTGCAAGGGGTGGTCGCGGAGGCCGTGCTCACCGCCACCGAGTCGGCGGTGAGTTACCGTCGCCGCCATCGTGGTTCGGCGCACGTGGCCGCGCTCGCGGGACTGCTGCTGTTCGACCCGGGCAACCCGCGGTCGCTGATCTATCAGCTCGACCGTCTCGAGGCCGACTTCCAGGCGCTGCCCGGTGGTTCCGGCGCCTCGCGTTCGCAGCGCCTGCTCGCCGACGCCCAGCGCATGCTGCGCCGCGTCGACCCGGCCGACCTGGAACACACCGACGACGACGGCGTGCGCACCGAACTGGTGGAACTGCTGGAGGGGGTGCACTTGCGACTGCGCAAGCTGGCCGAATCGTTCGAGGCCACCAAACTCACTGTCCCGCTGGGTATTCAGCCGCTCTGGGGCAATACCAGGATGGTCGGATGACCCGGCGATACATGGTGGTGCACCGCACCACCTACAGCTACTCCGACGAGGTGACCAGCTCCTACGGTCGCGCGTATCTCACCCCGCGCGAATATCCGGGTCAGCGCCTGCTCGAGCACGAGATCTACATCGACCCGGTGCCCTCGGACCGCTCGGTGGGCACCGACGTCTACGGCAACACCACGACGTATTTCCACGTGACCTCCGAGCATCGCAACCTCGAGGTCACCGGCGAGTCCCTCATCGATGTCGACGGCGAGGACCCGGCGGCGCTGCCGGGTGCCGACATGCCATGGGAGTCGGCGCGTCCTACGTCTGCCACCGGCCCGCTGGCCGTCGAGTTCACCCTCGATCTGCTCCCGCCCGAGATCACCCCCGACGTCGTCGCGTACGCCGTGGAGAGTTTTCCGCCGGGCAGGCCGCTGCTCGAAGCCGTGACCGAGCTGAACACGCGCATCCACCACGACTTCCAGTACCGTTCCGGGTCCACGACGGTGAGCACCAGCGTGGCCGACGTGTTCGCCGCCCGCGAAGGCGTATGCCAGGACTTCGCCCGAATCGGCGCGGCGTGCCTGCGCGCGCAGGGCCTGGCCGCACGCTACGTATCCGGCTATCTCGCCACCGACCCGCCGCCGGGCAAGGAACGCATGGTCGGCGTCGACGCCACGCACGCGTGGGCCGCGGTCTGGTTGCCCGGCGCCGACGACACCGATCGCACCGGCCGCTGGATCGCCTTCGACCCCACCAACGACCAGTTCGCCGACGAGCGGTACGTGACCGTGGCGTGGGGTCGCGATTACCAGGACGTTCCGCCGCTGCGTGGCATCATCTACACCGACGCGAAGCAGTCCACAATCAAGGTATCGGTCGATGTGGCCCCGGTGGAGGTGTAGTCCGTGCGTGATTTCGTCTGTCCGAATTGTGGCCAGCAGCTGGCTTTCGAGAACTCTGTCTGCCTGTCGTGCCGCAGCGCACTGGGTTTCAGCCTGGGGGAACGGGCGCTGGTGGTGATCGGTGACCCGCCGAGCGACGAGGCGATCGACCACGTGGCCGGCGTCGTCGACAGCGATCGCTTCCGCCTGTGCGACAACCTGCATGTGGCGCAGTGCAATTGGCTGGTCGACGGTGACGCGTCCGGTCCCGGCTTGTGCGTGTCGTGCAAGCTCACCAGGACTAGGCCCAACGACACCGACACCGACGGCCTCGCCGCGTTCGCCGAGGCCGAGACGGCCAAACGGCGATTGATCTTCGAGCTGGTCGAGCTCGGTCTGCCGATCGTCGGCCGCGACGAGGATCCCGAACACGGGCTGGCCTTCGATCTGCTGTCCAGCCGGACCGACGGCGTGCTCACCGGCCATATGGACGGCGTGGTCACCCTCGACCTGGCCGAGGCCGACGACCCGCACCGCGAGCAGTTGCGCATCGAGATGGCCGAGCCGTACCGCACGTTGCTCGGCCACTTCCGGCACGAGACCGGGCACTACTACTTCTCCGTGCTCGTCGCCGACGACGCTGCCCTGCAACGCTTTCGCGACCTGTTCGGCGATCCCTTCGCCGACTACCAGGCGGCGCTGGACCGCCACTATTCCCAGGGTGCGCCCAGCGGCTGGAAACGCGACCACGTCTCCTCCTACGCCACGATGCACGCCGCCGAGGACTGGGCCGAGACCTTCGCCCACTACCTGCACATCCGCGACACCCTCGACACGGCGGCCGCCTTCGGACTCGCCCCGGCGGGCGCGACGCTGGACCGCCCACAGATCGGCCGCGCCGGGTTCGACAAGATCATCGAGCTCTGGCTGCCGTTGACCTGGTCGCTGAACATGGTCAACCGCTCGATGGGCCGCGACGACCTGTACCCCTTCGTGTTGCCGGAGCGGGTGCTGGAGAAGATGCGCTTCGTCCACGATCTGTGCACCGGCAGTCATGCCGCCGCTCCGGAGGCTGTCGTCTCGACGGGGTAATACCTTGTCGATTTCGCTGCGACGAACGTCACAGCTGGCTACGCTGCGAGATTGAGACCGGAGCGTCTCAATCCGGTCGGTACCTCGACCCGGACTGCTCGACGAGAAGTGTGTGGCTATGAACTCTCCACTGGTATCAGTCGGTCTGCCGTTGGCGCTGGCGGTGATCATGTTCGGCCTCGGGCTCTCGCTCACCGGCGCCGACTTCGCCCGCATCGCGAAGACGCCGCGCATCGTCGCCATCGCGCTGGTCTGCCAATTGCTGGTGCTACCGGTGGTCGCGTTCGGCCTGGTGCTGCTGTTCGACCTGACGCCGATTCTGGCGGTCGGCATGATGCTGCTCGCCGCCTCGCCCGGCGGGACGACAGCGAACCTGTTCAGCCATCTCTTCCGTGGTGACGTGGCGCTGAATGTGTCGCTGACCGCGGTCAATTCGATCATCGCGGTCGTCACCGTGCCGCTGGTGACCAACTTCGCCATCGGCTACTTCGAGCCGAGCGGCGAGGACGGTTCCGTCGGTTTGCAGCTGAGCAAGGTGATCCAGGTGTTCGCCATCGTGCTGGTTCCGGTCGGCCTCGGCATGCTGGTGCGCCGCTGGTCGGCGGAGTTCGCGGACCGGATGGACAAGCCGGTCCGCATCGGGTCGGCGATCACCTTGCTGCTGGTGATCGTCGGCACCATCGTCAGCGAGCGGGAGACCCTGACCGACTCGCTCGCCGACGTCGGCGCCATCACCGTCGTGTTCTGCCTGATCAGCCTGTCGGTCGGCTACTACCTGCCGCGCCTGCTCGGCGTCGCCGACCGCCAGGCCATCGCCTGCTCGTTCGAGGTCGGTATCCACAACAGCACCATCGCCATCACCATCGCGATCAGCGTGCTCGACAGCACCGAGCTGGCCGTTCCCGCGGCGGTCTACGGCGTGCTGATGTTCCCGCTCGCCGCGCTCGTCGGCTGGCTCATCACCCGTCGGCAGGTGAGCGTCGCCGTCTAGATCAGGCGTGCGCCGCGTAGATGTGGCGAGCCAATTCGTCTCGGAGGGCGCTGAACTCGGGGTCGGCACGGACCGTGGCGAAGTCGGCGCCCGCCTCGAAGGTGGGCGTGACGTCGTGCACGATCCGGCCGGGCTCGGTGCCCATCACCAGGATTCGGGTGCCGAGGAGGATGGCTTCCTCGATGCCGTGGGTGACGAACAGCACCGTCTTGCGGCGATCGCGCCACAGGGTGAGCAGTTCGCGCTGGAGTCGTTCCCTGGTCAACGCGTCGAGGGCGCCGAAGGGCTCGTCCATGAGCACGATGCCGGGATCGTTGATCAGCACGCGGGCGATCTGCGCGCGCTGCTGCTGGCCGCCGGACAGCTCGTAGGGCTTGCGGTCGCCGAGCTGGTCGAGTCCGACCAGCTCCAGCAGCCGCTGCGCGTCGGCCCGCCGCGTCTGCTTCGACACCCCACGGACTTTCGGGCCGAACTCGACATTGCCGCGGACCGAGAGCCAGGGGTAGAGGTTGGCCTGCTGGAAGACCACGCCGCGGTCGGGATCGGGTCCGTCGACCACTCGATCGCCGACTCGCACCGCACCCGAGGTCGGTGGGAGGAATCCGGCGAGGATGTTGAGCAGGGTGGACTTGCCGCAGCCGGAAGGGCCGATGACGCAGACGAATTCGCCGGGTTCGATGGTGAGGTCGGTCGGCGCGAGCACCACGACGTCGCCGTCGGGACCGGGGTAGCTCTTGCTCACCCCGGTCAACGTCACCCGCTCGGCATCGGCGGCCACCGGCCCCGCGGTCACGAGCCCGCGCCCGCCGCGGCAGTGGCGGAGATGCCGTCGCGGTACTGCTGATCGGTGCCGACCGCGGCGATGCCGCCCTGGCTCAACAGGAATCGCGCGGTACCGGCGAGGTCCGCGCCGAAGCCGCCACCCAGGTACTTCGCGCCTGCCTGCTCGGCGGCGGGCAGGTACTGGTAGCCCGCCAGCTGCGGAACGACCTTGTCGGGGGCGATACCGAGCTGCGCGCCGATCGACACCGCGGCCTCGGCCTGCTGGTTCTTCAGCTGACCGACGGCGTAGTCCTGCACCTTGGCCCAGGTCTTCGCGAACGCGGCATTGTCGGCGAGGAATTTCTTGTCGGCGATGGCGACGTCGAAGGTCGGCGCACCGCCGGCCGCGGTCTCGGCACTACTGGTGAGCACCGTGCCGCCCGCCGCGGTGAGCTTGGACAGCGTCGGGTCCCAGACCCAGGCGGCATCGATCTGATTGCCTTGCCACGCACCGGGAATCGCGTCGGGGGCGAGGTTGATCAGCTCCACCTTGCCGGTGAGACCGGCCTTGTCCAGCGCGGCGAGCAAGCTGTAGTGGGAGGTGGAGCCGAAGGGCGTGGCCACCTTCTTGCCCGTCAGCCCGGCCAGGGTAGTGATCGACTTGTCCCGCACGACAAGCGATTCCGAGGTGCCGATCACGTCGTGGATCCACACCACCTGCACGGGCAGGTTCAGCGGCGCCGACAGGGCCTTGGTCGCCGGGCTCGAACCGAGCGTGCCGATGTCGAGTCCGCCCGCGCCGAAGGCCTGCACCACATCGGCGCCGGAGGAGAACTGGCTCCAGGTGATCTTCGCGTTCGGCAGGCACGCCTGCAGCAGGTTGCGGTCCTTCACCACCAGGTCGCCGTTGGGGATGGCTTGGAAGCCGAGGCGAACGGTGCTGGTAACGCTCGGATCGGCGGCGAACGGGCAGCTCGCGGCCGCGCCGGTGTCCTCGCGCCCCGATTCCACGCAGCCCGCGGTGACAGCGACAACGGCGGAGAGTGCGGCCGAGGTCGCGACGACCCTGCGCAGTGCGGTTTTCATACTTTGCCTTTCCAGGGAACAGCTCGGGCGCCGATGAACACGATCACCGCGTCCAGCAGCATCGCCGCCACGCCGATCACGATGATGCAGGCGATGGTGAGCGGCGTATTCAGTTGCGTGCCCGCGATATACGCGAGTCCGCCGATGCCGGGGATGCCGTTGTTGAGTTCGGCGGCCACGACCGTGGTCCAGGCGAAAGCCGTCGCGATGCGGATGCCGCTGATCACGTTGGGCAGGGTCGCGGGGAGTACGACGAGGGAAATGACCTGTGCGCGACCGGCGCCCAGTGAGCGCGCCGCGTTGAGGTAGTCCCGTTTGACGCCCAGTACGCCGTCGAGCGTCGCGATGACGATCGGCGGGAACGCGGCGAGGAACAGCAGCCAGATCTTGGCGGTGTCGCCGATGCCGAACCACACGATGAGCAGACCGATGTAACCCAGCGGCGGCAGGGCGCGCAGAAAGTTCAGGATCGGCTCGGTGACCCACCGCACCGGCGCGACCATCCCCATCACGAACCCGACCAGCGGCCCGACGACGATCGCCGCACCCACCCCGATCGCGATCCGCTGGAGGCTGGCCAGCAGGTGTTCCCACAGGTAGTAGTTCTGCTCGCCGACCACGAACCGATCCACGCCGTCGGCGATCCGATGCGTGGAATTGGCGCGCACGAAGGCATCCCACACCGCCTTCGGCGACGGCAGATACAGCGGGTCGACCAATCCGGCGGCCGTCACCACCGTCCAGCCGGCCAGCACGACGCCGAGCGCCACCACCGCGGCCAGCACCGAACCACCCCGCCGAGGTGCCTTCGCAGTGCTCGGTTTCGCACCGGCCGCTTCGTCGGCGTCCACGGTCGACACCACTGCGGTCACCTCGGCACTCCTCACCTCCGGTGCCGGGCGGATTCGTCCAGCACTGCGAAGGGAGACGCTATCGGCGCAGGTAGCGGTTACGGGAGGTTAAAAGTCGCGATGAGCGGAAGTCCGCGCGGCGGCGTCGATCCGCTGTCGGGTCAGGCGCGCAGGCGTTCCTTGCGGAGGCGATCGACCTCGGGAAGGTCGAGGGGAGCCAGGTCGGTGGCGGGGATACCGAGGGCCTTGGCGATGAGGAGATCGGCCAGCTCGGGGTTGCGGGCCAGCGCGGGGCCGTGCAGGTAGGTGCCGAAGACCGAGCCCTGGACCACGCCCTCGGTGCCGTCGCCCACGCCGTTGCCGACACCTCGGGTCACGCGGGCCAGCGGGGTGGCATCGGAGCCAAGAGTCGTGCCGCCCCGGTGGTTCTCGAAGCCGGTGAGGGGCGCTTTCAGGCCGGGAACCAGCGGCGTGGTGGTGACCTCACCGATGGCGCGCACCTTCTGCGGCGAGGTGGTGACGTCGAAAAGGCTGACGCCGTCGACCTTTTCGCCCGCCGAGGTCTCGTACCAGTTGCCGAGCACCTGGATGGCGGCGCAGATGGCGAGCACCGGTGCGCCCTTGGCGGCGGCCTGCTGGAGGCCGGGGTACTTCTGCAGGTGGCGGGTGGCCAGGCGCTGCGCGGAGTCCTCGGCGCCGCCGAGGGTGTAGATGTCGAAGGAATCCGGGACGGGATCGGCGAGGGTGATGTCGATGATCTCGGCGTCGTAGCCCCGCATCCGCAGGCGCTGGCGCAGGACCAGGGCATTGCCGCCGTCGCCGTAGGTGCCCATCACGTCGGGCAGCACGAGGCCGATACGAAGGGTTGACTCGCTCACTTGCGGGCCTCCAGGTCACGGTTGAGATCGCGGAACGCGGTGTAGTTGGCCAGCACCTCGACATGTCCGGGGGGACAGGAGGCGATGGCGCGCACGGGATCCGGGATGAGCGTGTGCTCGACACCCGCGTAGGTGAGGCGCACGGCGAGATCGGTGGCGCGCTCGCCCGAGGCGACCACCTGCACGCCCTCGAAGTGCTCGAACCGCACGTCCCACAGCCACGACAGGTCCTCGCCGTCGGGCACCTGACCGTTCACCGCGATCACCAGACCGGCCGAGGCCGGGTCGATCATCGACAGCGCTTCCTGCCAGCCCGCGGGGTTCTTGGCCAGCAGCAACCGCGCGTCGTGGTCGCCGACGGTGACGGTGCGGTAGCGGCCCGCGATCTCGCGCACAGTGCCGGTGGCATCGGTGGCCTTCGCGGGCTCGGCGCCCATCGCGACCGCCGCGGCCACCGCCTGCGCGGCATTGCCGCGATTCGCGCGACCCGGCAGCGCCAGATGCAGCGGAGCGCGGAAACCGTCAGGGCCGCACAGGTCTTCGCCCTCGAGCCACCACACCGGCTGCGGGCGATGGAAATCGGCACCGGTCGAGCGCCAGTTCTCGCCCTCCCAGACGATCGGCTCGCCGCTGCGCGGACAACTCGTCGCGTCGACGGCCCAGCCGCTGCCCGCCGACACCCACACCACATTCGGGTGGTCGTAGGCGATGGAGGCCACCAGCACGTCGTCACAGTTGGCGATGACGACCGTGTCGGGATGACGCAGGAGCCCGGCACGCAGCTTGCGTTCGATCATGTTGATCTCGCCGACCCGGTCGAGCTGGTCGCGGCTGAGGTTGAGCAGTACCACGGCGGCCGGATCCAGCGCGTCGCTCACGTGCGGCAGGTGCAGCTCGTCGACCTCGATCGCGGCCAGCGCCACACCCGGGTGCAGGCTGAGCGCGGCCACGATGCCCGCGTCCATATTGGCGCCGTCGGCCTGGGTGGCGACGTCGCCGAGCGTGCCGAGCGCGGCGGTCGTCATCCGGGTGGTGGTCGACTTACCGTTCGTGCCGGTGATCAGCACCGTTCGCCGACCGCGCCCGAGCTGCGTCATGATCGACGGATCGATCTTCAACGCGATCAGGCCGCCGATCATCGAACCCTTGCCGCGACCCGCCTTCTGCGAAGCCCACGACGCTGCCGCCGCTGCTCGCAAGGCCAAGCGCCCACGCACCGAGATGTCTGCCACGCCGCGAGTCTATGTGCGCGCCGTCCGGGCGCGCGTGCGGGAGCGGTGTGAGCTTGTCCGGGTCAGGTCGGCTCGTCGAAAAGGTTGGGCATGCCCTTGGCATAGCGGTCGGCGTCGATGATGCGCAACGGCTCGAGTTCGGGGGTGCGGCGCAGCCGGAAACCACGGCAGCGCGGCGCCGGCGAGCCCGCCACGTCGAGCAGTGCGTTCACCGCCGCACGGGCCGACTCGTTGGCGCCCTCCATGGTCGCCAGGTCCACATCGGTGCGCACGTAGTCACCGGCGAGGAAGAGAT
>NZ_JBHWZY010000084.1:0-13501 GCF_042727815.1 Nocardia sp. NPDC060220 | reverse complement strand
GGGCGTTTCCGGAGATCGGCTAGCCGATGTTGTTCGACAAATCCGGGATCATCCGCAGTGCTTCGTCATTCCAGTTGTTCCAGGCGTGGATGCCGAAGGCCGGGAAAGAGTAGGTGACGTTACGGGCGCCCAGAGTCGCCATCCTGACTTCGAAAGCCTTGGTGTTGGCCAGCGCCAAGGCTTCCAGCGCCATCCCGTTGACGGTGCCCATGTTCGGGCCGTCGGTACTCGTCGGCAAGCCTGAGCCGGCCGCTATCCACAGCCGGGTGTTGTTGCCCACCAGGTTGGGGGCGAACACGAACGGGTCCATCCGCAGCCACTGTGGGCCCCACGGCGGTGCCATGGAGTCCACGTTGTAGCCGCCCGCGTCGAGCATCGCGAGCCGGATGGCCTCGCGCATGCCGGGGGCCGAGATGTTCAGGTACCCCGAATACGCACCGGCGAAGGAGAATTGGTCCGGGTGGTAGGCGGCCAGCGTCAGCGCGGCCGAGCCGCCCATCGACAGGCCGAACACGCCGTTGCGGAAGCGGTTGAAGCCGAGGCGGTCGGCGAGCGCGTTGCGCAGATCGCCGGTGAGGAACGATTCCCACTGATAGCGGTAGCTCTTGCCCGGTCCACCGGCCAGCGCGTTGCCCGCGCCGGAACCCGACGACGGCGCACCGTTGCCCGCGATACCGAAGAAATCGCTCGGCGCGTTCCAGTCGGCGTAGAAGCTCGACATGCCGCCGACGGGCATCACCACATTGATATTCGCCGCGGCGAGCGCGTTGGGGATATCGGTTTCGATCTCCCAGCCGTTGAGCGTCTCCGGTGCGCGCATGCCGTCGAGGACGTAGACGACACGGTTGGTATTGCCGTCGGCGGCGCGCAGCACGCGCGACTTGATCGGACCCATCCCGGAATCGACCCAGAAATCGAAGGCATTGCCGTTGAAGCCGGCCGAGGCGGGGGCGATTCCTCCGGTGACGGCCGTCGCGATCGGAACGAGCAGAGCCATGGATACGCCCGCGGCCCAGCGCCGAGCCCACGAACCAGGGGCTGCGGTCTTCACGGGCCTACGCTTGCGGCGCAGTGTTCGCATTCGACTAGACCTTTCTCGCAGACCGAACGCGCAAATCCCGAGCTACGCAGTCGGATCCCTCATCGGACGTCGAGAGAAACCAATCCAGGGCAAAACGGACGATTCAACCTCGACGCATGCTCACTGTGTATAAATCGGTGACGAATGGTCTACATGTTGCTGGAAAGTGACCCAGAGCACAACTCCCGGTGATCTGTCGCACATGATTCGTCACCGCCTGTGGCTCGGATCGTGACGAAAACGAAGAAAACCGCCCGGCGCTGACGAGGCACCGGGCGGTTTTCGGGTGGAGCTGGAGTGACTAGCCGATGTTCGCGGACAGGTCCGGGATCATGCGGTTGACTTCGGTCTCCCAGTTGCGCCAGTTGTGCACGCCGGTGATCGGGAAGTCGAAGTGGGCGTTGCCGCCACCGAGGGTGGCCATCCGGACCTGGAACGCGCGGCTGTTCACCATCGCGAGCAGCTCCAGCGGGACGCCCTGGACGATCTCCATCGGGTTGGACACGTCACCGGCGCCGGGAATACCGCTGGCCGCGGAGACCCAGATGCGGGTGCCGTTGCCGACCAGGCGCGGGGCGAAGACGAACGGGTCCATGTGGAACCACTGCTGGCCCCACGGCGGCGCCATCGCGTCGATGTTGAACGCGCCCGCCGAGACCATCGCCACGCGCATGGCTTCGCGCATACCGGGCGCCGAGATGTTCAGGTACCCGGAGAACGAGCCCGCGAAGCTGAACTGGTCGGGGTGGTAGGCGGCCAGCGTCAGCGCGGCGGAGCCACCCATCGACAGACCGAACACGCCGTTGTTGTTGGGGTTGAAGCCCAAGCGCGCCGACAGCGCGTTGCGCAGGTGGCTCGTGAGGAAGGTTTCCCACTTGTAGGTGTTCTTCTTGCCCGCCACCTGGGTGGGCGCGACCGACGAACCGGTCATCGCCGAACCGGTCGCCGCCGAACCGGTGGAGCTACCACCCGAACCGGCGTCGAGGCCGAAGAAGCTGCTCGGCGCGTTCCAGTCGGCATAGAAGCTGGACTGGCCACCGACCGGCATCACGACGTTGATGTTGGCGTCCATCAGCGCGCGGGCGACATTGGTGTCTTTCTCCCAGCCGCTGAGGTCGTCGCCCGCACGCATACCGTCGAGCGCGTACACGACCCGATTGGTGTTGCCATCGGCCGCGCGGAAGATCCGCGACTTGATCGGGCCCATCTCCGAGTCGACCCAGAAGTCGAAACCTGTGGGATCGAAGGCCGCCGTCGCGGTGCCGGTGGGACCGGCCACAGCCGCACCGATCGGCAGCACTACAGCCAGGGAGAGAAGCACCGATCGTTTGAGCCAGCCGGCTCCCCGGGCTCTGAGACGTCCGCCACGCATTCTGTTATGGGCCTTTCCTCATGCGGTTCGCGCGGAACCGCGGTTGCAATGACCGCCGACTAGTTACCGGCACACCAGTGCGCCGACGGGCCGTTCCTCCAGTGACCATATCGCTACATACATAGCTTGGCGTTACCGAAAAGTGATTTAGCGGCGAACACCACTAAATAAGGCCTGGCCAGCCGGTGTGTGTCATAGGTCGACGGGTATCGATACCGACCGGCCGGGCCTGTTCAGCGTGGGGGCTCGGGGAAAGGATCAACCAGCCCACAACGCTGGATCTCGTACTTGGGCACCCGGTCGATCCGGTATTTCGAGAAGGCGAGGGCATTGCGGAAGTTGTGCTTGAACCGGTCCAGGGTGAGCGGTTCGCGCACAGAGATCATCAGCGCCTGGGTCTGCGGGCACGACATCGCCGTGCGCGCCTGGGTGACCCATTTCTCGTCCATGTACCAGGGCATCCACGGGTGGATGTCGACCATGCCCGAGTCCGCCACGACCCAGTCCGGCAGCAGGCTCTTGTCGTGGCCGATGCGGCCGTCGGCGAGCCGGTCCGAGTGCGCGGCCAGCGGGTAGGCCAGGCCCATCGGGTCGATCACGCGGACGTCCAGCGGCACGTTCATGCTCGTCATGCCCAGGTTCAGGAAGTAGACCGTGTGCCCGGAACCCTCCTCGGGGATCGGCTCCGGCGGCGGGTCGAGGTACCAGAACGTGAACGCGGGCGAGTTCAGCAGCAGGCCGCCCTTGGGGTTGGCGGCGATGTCGTTGACCATGGCCCGCATACGCGGGTAGTCGAGGTAGTCCTCGGCCAGGATCGGGTGGTCGCGGCCGGTGTTGAGGACGTAGTAGATGCGCTCGTCGACGATGCCCGACGAGCGGATCTTCGTGCCGGTCGTGATCGCCGTCGTGTTCGACGCGTACAGCGACCAGCCCGCGGTGCCGAGCAGCGCGATCAACAGCAGTCCGACAGACCAGTCGCTGCGCCGCGATCGCACCGGAATCGGGACCACGGCCACCGGCAACAGCAGCAGGAACAGCTGCGTGAGCAGCATCCGCCCGTGCATGAAGTCGCCGCCGACGCGCACCGCGTACACGGTGAGCAGCAGACCGCTGCCGAGCACCATCACCACGACCGCGCTCGGCGAACGCAGCCACGCACGCAGGCCCGCCACCGAGAACTGCGGCAGCGCGAAGCCGCGTGCGACCCCGGCCACCACACCGGCGATCAGCAGCACGAGCAGCGGAATCCACAGGTAGTACGGACCGACGAGGTCCCACAGGTAGATGGCGCCCTGCCCCCATTTGGCCCCGCCCGCGTCCTTGGCGACCGCGGTGTTCGGGTAGGGCAGGCCGTAGTAGCCCATCCGCCAGATCTGGTACCCCACCGGCACGATCCCGGCGACGAACACGATCAGCGCCCGCAGCGCGATCGGCCCGAACCGGAACGCGGGCATCGGCGCCAGGAAGATCATCCCGAGCGCGAGCACGCCGATCAGCGTGGCCTCGGGACGAACCAGCGGCGCGAGCCCGGCCAGGAACACCAGGCCCAACAGGCTCGGCACGCGGACGACGGCGGCCTGACTCCAGCGGATCATCAACCACCACAGCAGCCCGACCCAGCAGATCACCAGGCCGCTCTCCAGCCCGGAGGTCGCGTAGTCACGCGCGGGCGGCAGCGCGATGTAGACCAGCACACCGGCCGGGATCAGCAACTGCCCGCTGGTTCCGCCCCACAGCCGCGCGGTGCCGAGCATCGCGAACACCACCGCGAGCACCGAGACCACCAGCGCCACCCCGAGCACCACGTACTCGAGGCGGGCCTGGGTGAGCCAGGAGAAGAACCAGACCAGGTAGGTCCACGCGGTGCTGGTGTTCGCCTCGACCCGCTCGTCGGCATTGAAGACCGGGCCGTTGCCCGCGAGCAGGTTGCGGACCGTGCGCAGCACGATCAGGCCGTCATCGGCGATCCAGCGCCGCTGCCACGCACCCACCGTGAACAGCGCGGCGGTGATGACCACCCCACCGACGAAGATGGCGCGGGACAGAACCGAGGAACGCGCGTCAGGACGCGGCGACTCGTCGTCGCGTAGCTGCTCGTCTTCGGTTGAATCCTGCTCCGCTACCAACATCTCGTCAGGTGAGATAGACAGCGACACCTACCGCTCCGATCCAGGCAATAGCGAGGAACTGCAGGATGCGGTCCCCCAACGCGATCTCTTCGGGTTCACCGGCCTCGCCACCATCGACGTCGACCGCGTAACGCAGGATTGCGATGGTAAACGGGATCATCGAGATCGAGTACCACTGGGTGTCTCGAGCCGAGTCCTGCTGGAAGGCCCAGAGGCCGTAGAAGACCACGACCGCGGTGGCCGCGAGCGTCCAGATGAAGCGCAGGTAGGTCGGGGTGTAGTACTCGAGCGACTTGCGGATCTTGGCGCCGGTGTCGAGCGCGATCGCCAGTTCGGCGTACCGCTTGCCCGCGGCCATGAACAGCGAGCCGAACGCCATGATCAGCAGGAACCACTGCGACAGCGCGATTCCGGCCGCCGCGCCACCGGCGACGGCGCGCAGCAGGAAGCCCGAGGACACGATGCAGATATCGAGCACGGCCTGGTGCTTGAGCCCGAGGCAGTAGGCCAGCTGGATGCCGATGTAGATCGCCATCACCACGGCCAGGTGCCACGATGCCAGGAACGAACCGGCGATCGAACCGATCAGCAGCACCGCCGACAGCGCGTAAGCCAGGTTGACAGGAACGACGCCCGCCGCGATCGGCCGGAACCGCTTGGTCGGGTGCGCCCGGTCGGCGTCGACGTCGAGCGAGTCGTTGACCAGGTAGATGCCCGAGGCCGCCATGCAGAACACGATGAACGCGATCGCGACATGCACGAGCACACCCGCATCGCCCACCGCTTCCGGCCCGACGGCGAGCGGTGCGGCGAGCACCAGGACGTTCTTGACCCACTGACGTGGGCGCATGGCCTTGATGACACCACCGAGCAGCGTCTTCGGCGGGCCCTTCACAGCACCCTCGTCAAGGACGGCGGCGGACGGTTCTTCGCTCATCTGGGCCAAAGTTCTTTCAGTTGCGGTCACTGTCGGAGTCTCTTTTCGGCGGCTAGCACGGCAGCAGCCGACGCGGCCCCCAAAGCGGAACCGGCGATCACGTCGGAAGGGTAATGCACCCCGAGTACAACTCGGGACAGCAGCATCGGTGGGACGATCACCGCTGGCAAGGGTAGCCCGGTCAGCCGCCCGAGCAACACCGCCGCGGCCGTGGTGGACGTGGCGTGCGAGGACGGGAAGCTCAGCTTGCTCGGCGTCGACACGTTGACCTGCACCGACGGATCGTTGGGGCGCGGGCGGCGAACGATCCGCTTGATCACGATGGACGCGGCGTGCGCGCCGACCGCGCCGACCGCGACACCGGCCCACTGGCGGCGGCGCGGCTTGTCGACCAGCCAGCCCGCGGCGGCGATGCCGACCCAGCCGAGCGCGTGCTCGCCGAAGTGCGACATGCCGCGCGCGGCGGAGACGACGGCCGGGTTGCTGCCGATGGTGCCCTGCACGGCGTTGAGGATCGCGACCTCGACCGGGACCTCCACGTAGTCGCCGCTGCAATCGCAGCCGCCGCAGCAGCCTTCCTCGGCCAGCTCGAGCTCGGGCAGTTCGGTGTCGGTCACTTCGCGGTTCCGTTCAGGCCGAAGGTCTTCTCCCACGCCGCCGTGCTGGTGAGCTCGGCGTGCGCGGCCCGGTAGCGCTGCTGCATCTCCGGGAAGCGGGCGGTGAGTTCCTTGCGCAGGCGCATGGCTTCCTTGAGCAGGTCGCGGGCCTGGCGCGGGTCGCGCTTGCGGTAGACGACACCGCGGCCGTCAGCGGTGGTCACGGTGACGCCGTCGACCTGCGAGAGCAGGTACCAGCGCGCGTCCAGCGTCGGCACGTTGAGCTGCGGCGTCTCGTAGGCGGCCGGATCGGCCTTGCGGAAGTTGTGCACCACGCCCTTGGCCAGGCGCGCGACCTTGGCGATGGGGTTGCCCGGTTCGCCGACCGCGCCGACGCCGTGGCGGTTGGCCAGCGGCAGTTCGGTGGACGAGGGCACGACCACGGCGTCCGGGAACTCCTTGCGCATGCCGTGGATCTTGCCCAGCGCGGTGGGGAGCAGGTCGAACAGGCCCTCGGGACCGGCCAGGAAGTCGCGGATCGCCTCGTTCTGGATGGCGACCGTGGAGTACTCCAGGCACAGCAGGTGCTTGAGGGTGGCCTTGATCGTGTTCACGATCATCGGCTTGCCGTCGCCGGGCAGGTGCAGGGACGCGACCACGAGGCGGTTGCGCAGGTGGAAGTAGGCCTGCCAGTCGATGGCGTCGTCCTTGTCGGACCAGGCCATGTGCCACACCGCCGCACCCGGCAGGGTGATGGTCGGGTAGCCGGCTTCGCGGGCGCGCAGGCCGTACTCGACGTCGTCCCACTTGAGGAACAGCGGCAGCGGCTGACCGATCTGTTCGGCGACCTGACGCGGGATCACGCAGGTCCACCAGCCGTTGAAGTCGACGTCGATGCGCCGGTGCAGCAGCTTGGAGTTGTCGCGGTCCTTGAGCGGGTATTTCGAGAAGTCGTGGTCGTATTCGACATTCGGCGCCGAGGACCACATGAAGATCCCGCGGTCGACGACCTCGCCCATGCTGTGCAGGTGCGAACGCTCCTGCAGGTTCAGCATCTGCCCGCCGACCAGCAGCGGCGACTTCGCGAACCGGGAGAACGCGAGGGCGCGCAGGATGGAGTCGGGCTCGATCTCGATGTCGTCGTCCATGTAGACGATGTACTCGGCGTCGGTCTTGAGCGCCTCGTACATGACCCGGCTGTATCCGCCGGAACCACCGAGGTTGGGCTGATCACAGATCGAGAGCCGGTCGCCGAGTGTCGCGGCGGCTTCGGTGAAGCCGGGCTCGTCGACCACCTTGCGGTTGCCCTGGTCCGCGACGATCACCGCGGCGATGTTGCCGAGCACCAACGGATCCGAGCCGAGCGCACCGAGCGTCTTGACCAGGTCGGTCGGCCGGTTGAAGGTGGGCATGCCGACCGCGATCGAGCCGGTGCCCGCCGCTTCCTGCGGTGCGTACCAACCGCCGGACAGCAGCGTGACGGCCGTGTCGGTGGTGATGTCGAACCAGATCCAGCCGCCGTCTTCGAACGGGCCGAGATCGGTTTCGAATTCCACGACCACCGAGTCCGCGCCTTGTGCGACGGCGAACTCCTTGCCCTGCACGTGAATTCGCGAACCGTCGGCCTTGGACCGGTAGACGTCGGCGCGGCCGTGCCCGGCCAGTTCCAGGCGAAGGACCACCGACTTCAGCACGCTCCAGCGACGCCAGTAGCTGGCGGGCAGCGCGTTGAAGTAGGTGCAGAACGACACCTCCGACTCCGCGCCGATCGACAGCGCGGTGCGGCTGGTGGCGTGCGCGCGACGGGCGTTGGTGGTGGACTCCTCCAGGTAGAGGGTCCGCACGTCGAGGGGCTCACCCGGCCGCGGCAGGATGACCCGCTGCAGCAGCGAGATGGCGCGAGTTTCGGTGGTCACGTCTTCGAGCATGGCTTTCGTCACGCCTCGTCCACCAATGCCGCGCCGGATTCCAGGTGCGGACGCAGCACGTTCTCGAACATGCTCAGCGCCGAACCGATCGCCATGTGCATGTCCAGGTACTGGTAGGTCCCCAGACGGCCGCCGAACAGCACCTTCTTCTCGGCGGTCTCCTGCTTGGCCCGCTCGCGGTAGGCCAGCAGCTTGGCGCGGTCCTCGGGGGTGTTGATCGGGTAGTACGGCTCGTCGCCGGTCTGCGCGAAGCGGGAGAACTCGCGCATGATGACCGTCTTGTCGGTCGGGTAGTCGCGCTCGGGGTGGAAGTGGCGCGGCTCGATGATGCGGGTGAACGGGACGTCGGCGTCGTTGTAGTTCATGACGCTGGTGCCCTGGTAGTCGCCGGTCTCGAGGACTTCGGTCTCGAGGTCGATGGTGCGCCAGCCCAATTCGCCCTCGGCGTAGTCGAAGTAGTGGTCCAGCGGGCCCGTGTAGACGACGGGTGCTTCCGGGTTGGCCGCGACGATCTCGTCACGCACGTCGAACCAGTCGGTGTTCACCCTGACCTCGATGAGGTCGGAGGCGGCCATGTTCTCCAGCCACTTCGTGTAGCCGTTCTTGGGCAGACCCTCGTAGGTGTCGTTGAAGTAGCGGTTGTCGAAGGTGTAGCGCACCGGCAGGCGGGTGATGTTGCCCGCGGGCAGTTCCTTCGGGTCGGTCTGCCACTGCTTGGCGGTGTAGTCGCGGATGAACGCCTCGTAGAGCGGGCGGCCGATCAACGAGATCGCCTTCTCCTCGAGGTTCTGCGCGTCGGCGGATTCGACCTCGGCGGCCTGCTCGGCGATGAGCTTGCGAGCCTCTTCCGGGGTGAAGTAGCGGCCGAAGAACTGCGAGATCATGCCGAGGCCCATCGGCAGCGGGTACGCCTGACCCTTGTGCAGCCCGAAGACCCGGTGCTGGTACCCGGTGAACTCGGTGAACTGGGTGACGTAGTCCCAGACCTTCTTGTTGGACGTGTGGAACAGGTGGGCGCCGTACTTGTGGATCTCGATACCGGTTTCCGGTTCGGGTTCGGAGTAGGCGTTGCCACCCAGGTGGTAGCGGCGGTCGATCACCAATACCCGCTTGCCCAGCACGTTCGCTGCACGCTCGGCGACGGTCAGCCCGAAGAAACCGGAGCCGACCACGATCAGGTCGTACTGGTTTGCCGGGGCATTGGAATCTGCGTTGACGGAGTTACCCGAGGACGATGCGGCGGTCACGGGTGCCCAGCGTATCGGAAGACCACCGTTTGTCCCGGCGGAGTCTCCGACCACGCCTTGACCAGGGCCGATTCATCCCAGATGAAAGCGAGCCTGCCCCGAGTCCACCGTCAGTGCCCCTGAGGCGGGTATCTGCCGGGTCGTCCGGCACGGATCCAGCGGCCGGTAGATGCCTCGCGTAGGGGTCGTAGCCCTGCTGTGGGCAGTCCGGCTACCCCGCGAATCCTCTCCTGCCGGCCATCACTGCCGGTCGAACAGCTGGCGTCGACCGTCAGTACTGCGGGTAATGCTGATAGCCGCTCGGCCGCCCTGCCCGGATCCAGCGGCCCGTGGACGGAGCGGCCGCCAGAACCAGGATCAGCAGGGGGATGATGCTGGTGATTATCCCGCCGACCAGGGTGACCGCCGGCTCTTCCGACCCGGTCGAGACCGCCGCTACGATCGATATCGCACTGAAGACCAGGGCAAGCGTGGAAAGCAGGATGAGGATCACCCGGCCCGCGGTCTTGCGGCGGAACAGCAGAATCGCGCCGAGCAACCACAGCAGGCCCACCGCGGCACCGATCAGCAGGCTGACGGTCGCCGCGGATCGAACCTCGTCCCCGGCGGCACTTCCGGTGTTCTCGCCGAACAGGATCGCCGCGGCGATACCGAGGCCGGCCAGTGCGAGCAGTGACAGCAGCAGTGAGATGACCGCGGCGGTGATCGCCGTGCCGCCGCCCGCTCGCGGCTCACCGTAGCCCGGCGCGTACGGATAGGGCGCGGCGCCGTAAGCCGGTGCGCCATAACCGTTTTGGACGGGTGCGCCGTAGGGTTGCGGATAGCCCGGCTGACCGCCGTACGGGTCGGGTCCGTAACCGGGTTGCGCATACCCCTGCCCCGCGTACGGGTCGTGACCCTGCTGTGGACCGTACGGATACCCCATCGTGTTCCCCCTCCTGGCGAGCTGTCCCTGAAGCCGCTAACTCGCTTCCCGGCCTCGCAGCACCCTCCACGGCAATGCTGACCTGCTGAAACTATACGTTCGGTCCGGCAACATCGTCCGGGCGAGCGAGTGTGTAGGCCGCGGTCCACGGCAGTGCCGCGGACAACAGCACGAGCCCACCGAACAGCGCGCCCGAAAGTGCCGCCGCCCAGCTGTGATTCACGATCGCCGTCACCGCGCCGGGTACCCCGCCGAGGCCGGTCGCAATCGAGCGGATGACGGGTTCGTCGGCGAACCAGTGGATTCCGTACCCGGAGTCGTAGTTCACGAGCGCGGCGAGCAGGCCGAGCGCCCCGAGGGCGAGCTGCGCGCCGGCGGCGACCACGATCACCCAGCGCCCGGTGTCGTCCCTGCGCGCCAGCAGCAGGCCGCCGTAAGCGAACGCGAACATCGACACCAGCCCGCCGAGCGTGGCGAACAGTGTGAGCGAGTCGTCGAGTTCGCCCGGATCGCTCAGGAACGACCGCACGAGAACCACCGCACCCACCAGATTCGCCGCGGCGGCGATCCCCGCGAGGCACCCGGCGACGATCGCCGCCACCTCACCGCTCTTCGACTTCGTCTCCAGCACGACCATCCCCCGACCGTAGCGCCATCAGCCGCGACGTACCGAGTTCGGGAAGCACGCGCGTCGAGCCGACCGCCACCGCTACGCCCTATCGCGTGATGGTCCAGCGCCGCGTCGGCTCACTCAGGCTGAGCGCGAGGATCACCACGTTGAGCACCAGCCACGCGTCCAGCGGCCCGAACCGCCAGCCGTGGCCGGCCCCGTTGAGTACGACGACCAGCAACGTCGCCCCCGCCATCACCGCGGCCATGGTGAGCAGCATTCGCCTGCCGAGCATCCGCCGACGCAACAGCAGCACCGCCCCGAGCAGATACACCACCCCGAGCCCGCCGACGATCCCCGCGCCCACGTAGTCGAGGTCGATCTCGCGCCCGAGCACCCGGAGTACGGCGGTCGCCGTGCCGACGAAGATTCCCGCCGCGCCGACCAGCACCCCGAGCCAGCCCGCGATCAGCGCGGTCACCGCACGCGAAGGCCGCTCCGGCCGCACCTGTTCCACCACTGCCCCCGCTATTTCTCGACGTCGCCGTCAGTTATACGGCGCGACGCCCGATCGAGCACGGTGTGGGCGATTGTCACCTCACTACCCGATCGTGCGCCCGTCAACCGCTCAGGCGGGATGAGCTGCGACGTAAGCGCGGAAGGCTTCGAGGATGTACTCGGCCACGCCCTGGCCGTGCACGTCGTAGTTGCCCCGGAAGCGAGGGTCGGCGACGTACATTTCGCCGAGGCCGAGCAGGTATTCGTTCGATACCGCCTTGCCCTGCGTGCCGACGCCGAGCCAGGCGCGATGCCGGGTGACGATCGCCTGGACGACGTCGCCTTCCACGGGAAGTCCTGCGGTGAAGGCCTTTCCGAAGTCGGTGGCGATGTCGAGCTGGGTCTGCTGGAAGCCCTTCTTCTCGGCCTCGGTCAGCGAACGCCACCAGCGATCGCCGCTCTCGTAGGCCTCCTTACCCCAGCGCTCGGTGACTTCGTCCTTGTACTGCGTGTGGTCGAAACCATCGAAAACCTCTGCGGCCATGAGTGGTTCACCTCTTTCCGTCTTGTGCAGAGTGGTCGACACCGATTCGATCTGTCGCGCCACCCGATCCTGCTGCTGCCGAAGCAGTGCCAGATGGGTGCGCAGCGCACCGGCGGTGTCCTGTTCCCCGGCGAGGACCTCGGCGATCACGGGAAGGCCGAGGCCGAGTTCGCGCAGCAGCAGAATTCGCTGCAGCCGAACAAGAGAGGTCTGGTCGTAGTAGCGATAGCCGTTGGCCCCGATCCGGCTCGGCTCCAACAGCCCGAGCTGCCCGTAGTGGCGCAACGTACGACTGGTGGTTCCCGCGGCCTTCGCGAGGTCCTGAATGGCCCATTCACCCACCATGACCTGCTCCCTTTCTCGTCGGTCCCTCCACTCTGCAAGTTGACGCTACGTCAAGGTCAAGACGCGAAGCCGACTTCGACCTCCACCGTGTCGCGCTCGGTGTACATGCGCCACAACCGCGCGCCCAGCTCGGCATTATCGATCCGCGGCAGCACCAGTCCGGGGGGCACGAGGTCGGGATTCGCGTCGATGACCGCCTGGACCGCGCTGTTCTCGATGAGCGAGCCGATGGCGAACAGCCCGACATAGACGCCGGTGCCGTCCACTTCGCGTGCCAGCTGCCGCACGTAGGCGCGCTGGGCCCCCAACGCGACCCCGACATTGGCCAGGTAGGGCTGCAAATACTGCTCGGAGGCGCCGGAGGTGAACAGCAGCGTGCCACTGCCGCGGGCGAGCATCGCGGGCAGCAGGGCGCGAGTGAGCAGGATCGGCGAGTGCACCTTGAGCGCGATCGGCAGGGCGAGGGACGGCAGGTCGACGTCGATGGTCGTGGCGCTGCGCACCGACATGTCGGCGGCCGCCGCATGCAGCGCGACGTCGATCGGCCCCAGCTTCTCCTCGACCCGGCCGATCACGTCGAGCACTTGCGCGGGATCGGTCACGTCGGCGATGAACGGTTCGGCGTCGATGCCCTCCGCACGCAGCGCCGCGGCGCGTTCTACCGGGTCGCGTCCGATCACCGCGATCCGAAAACCGTTGCGGCCGAAGTGTCGTGCTGTTCCGGCGCCGAGTCCTGGTCCGTAGCCGAAGATCGCGAGCGTGCTCATCCGATACCCCTAAGTTGAGTGTTGGTTCAAGTTATGCCGAACATAGCACTAAGTTGAACCCATGCTCAAGATATTTCGGCCACCGGATTTGTAGGATCAGCGGATGCCCGAGGACAAGCCGTTGCGCAGTGACGCCGAACGCAACCGCGTCGCGCTGGTGACGGCAGCCCGCGAGATCTTCGAAGAACGCGGGCTCGACGCTCCGCTCAAGGACATCGCCGCCCACGCGGGCGTCGCGATCGGCACCCTCTACAACCGCTTCCCCACCCGCGACGCACTGATCGCCGCCGCCGTCGCCGACCGGCTGGAAGCGGGCGGCCGGGTCGCCGAACAGGCACTCGACATGACCGACCCGTGGGAGTCGTTCGTCTTCCTGGTCGAGAAGATCTGCGAACTCCAGGCGTCCGACCGCATTCTCGGCGACCTCGCGCTGCGAAATCCCCCCAGCGCCGCCGTCGAACGCGCACGCGAATACGGCCACAGCCTCATGCGCCGCATCATCGTCCGCGCCCAGCAAGCCGG
>NZ_JBHWZY010000083.1:0-13520 GCF_042727815.1 Nocardia sp. NPDC060220 | reverse complement strand
GTGCCGGACCGTGTCCTAGAGGCGCGGGGTGCGCCGGTATGTCTCGATGGCCTCGAACTTGGCCAGGTTGTGGCGGGCGTCGGCGAGTGCGTCGTGCGCGTCGTCCGGGATCGGCGGCAGGTCGGGGCTGCCGTGCGCGGCCCAGTGCTGGCGCAGCTCGTTGGTGTAGCGGGGCATGCCCTTGGGCAGCGCCGTCATGTCACCCCACAGCTGGCACAGCGCCACATGGTCGTAGGCGGACACCCACGCCCACAGCTCCGGCTGCACGCTCGGGCGCGGCAGGAAGAACTTGAACAGGTCGTCGCGGATCTGTTCCCTGGTGCGATACGGCGGCGACCCGGCGGCAGGCAGCTTCGGCAGCACATGCTTGCGCACCCACGGCCCGGCCCGCTTCGCATCGAATTCGGTGGAGACCGCGTAGTACTCGCGCCCGTCCTCACAGACGACGCCGATCGAGATCAGGTCGATCGTCACCCCATCCTCGATGAATTCCGAATCGTAGAAATATCGCAGGGAGATCGCCTCTTCGTGCCGGTGGGTTGCTCGTGGGGCTCCGGCGCGACGGGCGATGGACCCCACGACGGGTCGACGAAACCCTATGTGGGCGTCTTGTGCGTGCTTCGCACGGGTCGGCGGTGGCTTCGCGGGTACGCCGGATAGTCGCTCGGACGCGCGGGTCGTATTCTGATCTGGTGACCTGGACCGTCGACGTACCCATTGACCGTTTGCCGGAACTGCCGCCGCTGCCCGAAGAGCTGCGTGGTCGCCTCGATGCCGCGCTGGCCCGGCCCGCTCTGCAGCAGCCGTCCTGGGACGCAGACGAGGCCGCCACCATGCGCACCGTGCTGGAGAGCGTGCCACCGATCTGCCTGCCCGCCGAGGTGGAGGACCTCAAGGCGCAGCTGGCCGCTGTCGCGCGCGGTGAGGCGTTCCTCATGCAGGGCGGTGACTGCGCGGAGACCTTCGCCGACAACACCGAGCCCCACATCCGCGGCAATATCCGCACGCTGCTGCAGATGGCCGTGGTACTCACCTACGGCGCGAGTATGCCGGTGGTGAAGGTGGCACGGATCGCGGGCCAGTACGCCAAGCCGCGTTCGTCCGACACCGACGCGCTGGGCCTGAAGTCCTACCGCGGCGACATGGTGAACTCGCTCGTCGCCGACGAGGCCCTGCGTCGTCACGACCCGTCGCGTCTGGTCCGTGCCTACGCCAATGCCAGCGCCGCGATGAACCTGGTTCGCGCCCTCACCAGCGCGGGCACCGCCGACCTGCACCGCCTGCACGACTGGAACCGTGACTTCGTCGCCCAGTCGCCCGCGGGCGCGCGCTACGAGACCCTCGCCGAGGAGATCGACCGCGGTCTGCGCTTCATGGCCGCCTGTCAGGTCAACGACCCGAGCCTGAAGACCGCGCGTATCTACGCCTCGCACGAGGCACTCGTCCTCGACTACGAGCGCGCGATGCTGCGGCTGAGCGAGTCCGAGACCGGCGAACCGCTGCTCTACGACCTGTCCGCGCACTTCCTGTGGATCGGCGAGCGCACCCGTCAGCTCGACGGCGCCCACATCGCGCTGGCCGAACTTCTCGCGAACCCGATCGGGCTCAAGATCGGGCCCACCACCACGCCGGAACTGGCCGTGGAATACGTCGAGCGGCTCGACCCGAACAACGAGCCCGGCCGGCTCACCCTGGTCGCCCGCATGGGCAACGGCAAGGTGCGTGATGTGCTGCCCCCGATCATCGAGAAGGTGCAGGCCACCGGCCACCAGGTCATCTGGCAGTGCGACCCCATGCACGGCAACACCCACGAGTCGTCCACCGGTTTCAAGACCCGCCACTTCGACCGCATCGTCGACGAGGTCCAGGGCTTCTTCGAGGTGCACCACGCCCTCGGCACCCACCCCGGCGGCCTGCACATCGAGCTGACCGGCGAGAACGTCACCGAGTGCCTCGGCGGCGCCCAGGACATCTCCGATCTCGACCTGGGCGGCCGCTACGAAACCGCCTGCGACCCCCGCCTGAACACCCAGCAGTCGCTGGAACTGTCGTTCTTGGTCGCGGAGATGCTGCGCTGAGGCTACGCTGACGGGGGGAGTTCAACTATGAAGGGGGAGAAAATGTTCCGTAGATTCACAGCGGTGGCCTTGCTCGGCATCGCGGTGTCGGTCGGCAGCGTGGGCACCGCGAACGCCTGGTGGCGCAATGAGGTGGCGGGCCCGATGCCAACTCCTGCAGCGTGTAACGACCTACGGCAGGCGACCTACGACCAGGCCGCGAACAACGGCCTGCAGGAGTTCTCGGCGGGCGAGTGTTACGACACCGGCGACGGCTGGTCGTTCCGGCTCCGCTACTGGGTGCCGGACTGATCCTCCCCGTAGGTGCGGCGCTGCCGGTTTGTCAGATCGGCAGCGCCGTCAGGGTAACGGTGCTGCCTGCCATCACGAACCCGCCGAATCCCGGCACCTGCCCGACGACGTGCCCTTTCTCGTTCTCGACCATCTGCTTCACTTCGACCCGCAATCCGAGCTGCTGCAGCCGGTTGCGCGCTTCGGCCACGGTATTGCCGATGACCGACGGAATCTTCACCGAGTTCGACACGATGAGGTGCACGGAGTCCCCGGACTGCAGCGTGGTTCCCACGGCTGGATCTGTGCCGATTGCCTTGCCGCCCTCGACATCGTCGGCGAACTGGGTGCGCGTCTCGGCGACCCGCAGCCCGGCAGCGGTCAGGGCCTGGGCGGCCTGTTCGGCGGATTTTCCCTTGACATCGGGCACGTTCACAGGCTGAGAACCCTTGCTGCGGTACACCTTCACCTGCGCGCCCATCGGCAGGATCGTGCCGGGCGCCGGCTCCACCTTGGCCAGCGAACCCTTCGGCGCGGTACTGGCCGCCTCGCCGCTGTCGATCGGCTGCAAACCGGCATCGCGGATCGCCTGGTTGGTGGCGCTGAGCTGGTCACCGGGCTTGATATCGGGCACCCGCGGCTTTCCGTTGGAGATCAGCACCGCGACCGTGGAACTCTTGGTCACCCGCGACCCGGCCGACGGCTCGGAGCCGACGACCCCGCCCACCGGCACCGTGTCGGAGGCCTTCTGCCGCAACTCCGTCTCGAAACCGGCTTCCTGCAGGACCGCGACGGCCCGCTCGGAGCCCATGCCCGCGATCGGCGGCACCGCGGTGTAGCGACCGACGCCGAGCCACCAGCCGCCGATACCGACCAGCAGGGTCAGCGCGGTGACGATGCCCACCCACACCAAACCTGTTCGGCGCGAATGATCGTCGCCACCGCCGAACGCGCTCGCCGCCGGTGCGGGGGCGTACTCCTCCGGGCGTGGGCGCGGTGCGGTGACCACCCGGGTGTGGTGCGGTTCGGGCGCGGGGGAATGGTGCGCGGCCATCGGCGGCGGGGTTGCCGGGCGCTCGCCGGGATGATGCGCGGCGCCGGTCTGATAGCTCTCGCTGAGATGTTCGGCCGAATCGCGCGGTGCGGGCACCCGGTAGGGCGGCAGATTCAGTTCCATCGCGATCGTCTGCAGTTTCGCCGCCATCTCGTTGGCGTCGGCGAAGCGCTGCGCGGGGTCGCGGGAGGTGGCCTTGGCGACCAACGCGTCGAATTCGGGCGGTACGCCACCGATGAAGTTGCTCGGGGCGGGCACATCGTTCTCGACCCGCTGATACGCCACCGACAGCGAGTTGTCGCCGGTGAACGGCACCCGCCCGGTGAGCAGTTCGAAGATCAGGACGCCGAAGGAGTACACGTCGCTGCGGGCATCGGCGGTGCCGGTGGTGACCTGCTCGGGGGACAGGTAGGCGGCCGTGCCGAGGATCACGCTCGCGGAGGTGGTGTTGGCCGCGGCCACGGCGCGGACCAGGCCGAAGTCGGCGATCTTCACCTCGCCCGCGTCGGAGATCAGCACGTTCTCCGGCTTCACATCGCGGTGCACCAGGCCTGCGTCGTGGGCGGTGCCGATCGCGCGCAGCACCGGCTCGGCCACGGCGCGCACGGCGTGCGGCGGCATCGGCCCGCGTTCGCGCAGCAGCTCGCGCAGCGTGCCGCCCTCGACCAGTTCCATGATCAGGAACGGGTATTCGCCATCGACGCCCTGGTCGTACACGGCGACCAGCGACGGATGCTTGAGCTTGGCCACCGCCCGGGCCTCGAACTCGAAACGGCTGAGGAACTGCGGGTCAGCGGCGAACTTCGGGTCCATCACCTTGATCGCGACGGGGCGATCGAGCCGGGTGTCGGTCCCGCGGAAGACCATCGACATCCCGCCGCGAGCGATCGGCGCATCGATGCGATAGCGCCCTTCCAGCATCTGGCCGATCAAGTGAGGTCCTCCGGCATTCAACCGGCCGCCGTGTGCGGCCACCACGATGGTAACCGGGTGGTGTGGGCATGCCAGACGATGCGTGCGCGCTGACACGTACTACCGTTGTGGGAGTGAGTGCCTTCCCCTGCAGCGACGACGTGCTGCCCGACACCGAAACCATCGTCTCGCTTCCCGAGGCGGCCGATATACTCGGCGTCCCGGTCACCTCGGTGCACCAATTGCTGCGTGACCACCAGATCCTCGCGATCCGCCGGCACGGCGTCGTGGGCATTCCGTCCCGCTTCTTCGATTCCGAGGACGAGATCGTCCGCATGCTTCCCGGCGTGATCACCGTCATGCGCGACGCCAAGTACACCGACGAGGACATCCTCGGCTGGCTCTACACCGACGACCCTTCCCTGCCCGGGCGCCCGGTGGACGCTCTGCACGGGCAATTGGCCCGCGAGGTAGTTCGCCGCGCGCACGCTGAACCCTTCTGATCGTCACACCGCAGGATCGTGCGCGGCCGCGGGCAGCGGCCGTCGCGAGCGAACCGGTAACTAGCCGCCGGTGAAACCCTTGGCGGCGACCAGGATCCGGCGACGGCGGGGGACCGTGGCCCGGGTGGTGAAGACCTGGTAGTCGGCTGCTTCGATGCGGTCGAGGATTTCGGCGTACAGGATGGCGGCGGTGGAGATCGCCGGGCGTACGCGGGGGGCGAGCAGGGCGATGCCGGGGACGGCTTGCCGGTAGATGTCGCGGTTGACGGCGATCAGGTGGGCCAGCGCACGCCGCAGTGGTGCGTCGGTGTGGCCCCGATGACGGCAGTCGCGCAGGTGGGCTTCGTCTACGCCGAACGCCGTCAGCTCGTCGGTGGGCAGGTAGACGCGGTCGCGGTCGAGGTCTTCGGCGACATCGCGCAGGAAATTGGTGAGCTGGAAGGCCTCGCCGAGGGCAGCGGCGGCCGGTTCGGCCTCGGCGACGGGGACGACGGTGCCCAGGACCGGCAGTAGCTGCAGGCCGATGGCGGCGGCGGACCCGCGCATGTACTCGCGGAGCTCGCTCATCGTGGCGTAGCGGGTGCGGTGGGTGGCCGTACCGGGGACGTCCATGCGCATGGCGTCGAGGAATGTCCAGAGGTGGGTGTGCGCGATGTCGTAGCGGCTGATGGTGTCCGCGGCCGCGGTGATGATCTGGCGGCGGCGCGGGTCGGTGCTGTCGATGTCGCCGTGTTCGAGGGCCAGTCGCAGGTGTTTCTCGACGAGGTCGAGGTGCTGGGAGGGGGAGACGTCGACGACCTGCGCGGGTTCACTCGGCACGTGCCGCTGGGTGGAGGTGAGCCGCGCAGGGGCGCGTCCGCCGGCGACGAGGTGGGTCGGGGCGAGGCTGTACCGGGCGCCGTCGCGGGGGTCGAGGACGCGCGCGGGGTTGTCGGCATGGTCAACGATGTCGTCGACCATCCGGGCGAAGGCGTACAGCGCGTGTACCGCTCGCCGACGTTCCGGTGAGAGCAGTGTGGTGGCCAGGTAGTAGGTGCGCCCGTGCTCGGCGGCGATCCGCCGGCAACTCGCGTAGGCCGCATCCAGCTCGCTGGTCAGCGGTCGGGCATCTCCGGGCACGTTCACGGTGTCGCGTCGAAGCCTCTGCGCGCGAGGGCTCATGCTCGAACTGGCGGCGCCGATTCCGTGGCAACGGCCTTCGAACCGGCCGAACGCAGATGCAGCGGATCGACGGTGCGCAGCGACACCGCCGCGACCACGGCGGCGAAGGTCGCCAGCGCGACATGCCAGAAGTTGTAGAGGCCGATCGACCCGTCGGGCTGGAACACCAGCATCAGCCACGTGCAGATCCCGACCAGCCACATCAACGTGCGGGTCGACATCGCGAACCCGGCGGCCAGCGCGAGCGGCCACGAGTAGTACCAGGGCAGTGCGGCGGGGGAGAGCAGCACGATCGCGACGAACGCGATGATGATGCCCATCACGGCCTCGCGCTCACTGTGCCGGAACCGCCACCAGGTCGCGACGAGCAGCGCGACCATGGCGATCTGGCACAGCAGGCGGGTCACGTCCAGTACGGAGTTGAAATCGAGCGGGGTCACCCAGGTGACCATGTGCGCGAGAATCGTCGGCAGCGACAGCCAATTGATGATCTTGTTCGAGCCCTGCAACGCGGTGACCCAGCCGAAGCCGACTCCCGCGATCACCGACGCCGCGCCGAACACCAGCGCGAACACGCCGACGCCGATACCGGCGATCTTGGCGAAGACGAACAGCGGGTGCGGCATGTCCGCGGACGGTCTGGCAGCGTCGGGGTGTTTCTGTTCCTCGGCGAGTGCGGCGTCGGAATCCACCGCGGCTCGCCGCTCGGCGGCTCGTCGTTCCTTCTCGTGCAGAATCCAGATCCACACCAGGAACGGCAGCGCCACGCCTGCCGTCGCCTTGATCGCCACGCCGATGGCGACCACCACGATGCCGGCCACATGATGGCGTTCGAGCACGAGCGCGACGCCCGCGCACATCAGCCCGACCATCAGCATCTCGTTGTGCACGCCACCGATCAGGTGCACCAGCACCAGCGGGTTGAGCACGGCCAGCCACAGCGCGACCGTCGGCTTTCCGCCCAGATGCTTGGTCAGATACGGCACCGCCCACATCATCAGCGCCAGTCCGGGCAGCATGACGACGCGCAGCGCGATGGTCCCGGCGATGACGTTCTCGCCGGTGAGCGAGGTGATCGCACGGCCCATCAACAAGAAGACGGGGCCGTACGGTGCGGTGGTGGTGGTCCAGACCGGGCTCACGTTGTCCAGCAGCACGCCGGGATTGGCGACGGGACCCACCTGATAGGGGTCGAAACCGTCACGCAACAGGGCACCCTGGGCGAGGTAGGAGTAGGAGTCACGGCTGAACATCGGCGCCGCGAACAGCAGGGGCGTGATCCAGATACCGACGATCGCCCGCAACTCGTTGAGCGTGACCGTCGATTCGCCCTTGCCGATGGTGGTGCGACCCAGCCGGACCCACGCCGTGATCATCAGCAGCACGCCGATCCAGATCACGATCGTCGACAGCACGTATCCGTGGCCGAATCGCAGCCACGACAGGTGCAGCGCTTCGAGTAGCGGATCGCGCTTGCGAACAGCCCCCGCACCGAAGCCACCGAAGGTGATCATCATGGCGCCGAAGAAACCCATCAGAGCAGCGTGGCCCTCGGGGCTCCTGGCGAACTCGCCTGCGGTGCGCAGCCAGGTCCGGACGCCCGGGTCGCTCCCGGCGGGTAGGTGACGCTGGCGCTCGAGGGTGCGCGTGTTGTCCATGGTGCCTACGGTCGTCTCGGAGGGCGGCATGTTCGGTCGGTCCCCCCGGATGGTCGGCGGTCGCAACCGCGAGCTGATAAGTCGGCCGTCAGTTTACGGCTTCAAGTTGGAACACTAACCCGGTGGTCGGTACCGGCGTGTGCCCGGCTGCCGGTGATTCGTGCCGCCGCCAGCTTGCCGGACAGCAGTGTGGTGGGCACACCCACCCCCGGAGTGGTGCCGCAACCTGCGAGAACGACGTTGTCCACGCCCCTTGGCAGATTGCGTGGCCGGAAGGGCCCGGTTTGCCGGAATACGTGGGCGAGGGAGAACGGTGTGCCCGCGATCATGCCCTGGGCGGCCCAGGTGGCGGGCGTGTCGAGGTGGTCGACGCGGAAATGTTCGGCGATGCCGGTGTAGCCGCGCCGCTCCAGTTCCGCGAGCAGCTCGCGCAGGTAGGCGGGGGCGAGCCGGTCCCAGTCGAGCGGGGCGGCGGTCAGGTTGGGGCACGGCGCGAGCACCGACAGCGGTTCGAAGCGCCCGGTGACCCGGTCGACGAACTGGTCGGCGTCGGTGAGCGCGGGCCGGGTGAGCAGCAGCGACGGATCGCTCATGAGCCGGCCGCGCCCCTTGCGCGCGGCGATCTCGGCGAAGGTCTGTGCCCAGGCGGCGCCGAATTCGATGGTGTGATGGGCCTGAACGGGCCAGCGCGCGGCGATCTCGGCCGCGATGGTGCCGTGGGCGACGACGGCCGACGGTGAGGCGCGCAGGCCGCGACGGTGGCGCAGGCCGAATGTCGGCAGTGACGCGATGTCGGCGGTGAGGACTACCGCGTCGCAGGGGTAGGTGCGCCCGTCGGCGGTGTGCACGGCTTCGGCGCGTCGGCCACGGGCCGCGCCCTTCTGTCCCTGTCCGTTCGGTGTCCGTCCGGGGCGATAGTCGATGCCGTCGACCTCGGCATTCAGTACGAGCTGACCACCCGCGGCCGTGAACGCCTCGGCGAGCGCCGCCGTGATCGCGCGCATTCCGCCTTCGGGGAAGTAGACACCCAGGCAGGTGTCCATGTTCGGGATCGCGCCGTAGACGGCGAGCGCGTCATCCGGCGACATGCCCGCGTACAGCGCCTGGAAGGTGAACAGCCTGGTCAGTCGTTCGTCGCCCAGAAAGGACCGTACGCGCGGCCCGAGTTTTCCGAAGCCGCCGAGCTTGGCGAGTGCGGTGAGCGCGGCCCTGGAGCGCGGTGTGCGCACCATGTCGAGCGGCGAATCGAAATCGGCGTTCATGAACTCGTCGAACTCGGCGTCGTAGACGCGGCCGAGCCAGTCGCGCAGTCGGCGGTAGTTGCGCGCTTCAGCAGGCCCGCAAGCGCTTTCGACCTCGGCGGCCATCTGGTCGGCGTCGTCGAAGACGCGGATGTCGCTGCCGTCGGCGAAGCGTGCGTGATAGGCGGGAGCGAGGCGGTGGATGCGCAGGCCGACGCTCTGCCTGGTGTGCCCGACGGCGGCCAGCGCGTCGTCGATCACTTCAGGCAAGGTGAGTACCGTTGCGCCGCTGTCGATCTCGTAGTCGTCGAACCGGTATCGGCCCACCCGGCCGCCCGGATGATCGGCCCGTTCCAGCACCGTCACCTCGCGACCCGCGCCCCGCAGGTGCAGCGCGGCCGCCAGACCTGCCAGCCCGGCCCCGACTACGACGACATGATTCGCTTGTCCCACAACACTTTTCCTATCAGGCCGCGCGGCGAGTGGCAGCCAGTGCCATGGCGTGGAGCAACTGCTTGGCCTCCGGCGTCGCGGAACTGGTTGCGATCGCGGCGAGCCCGGTGTCGGTGAGCTCGGTGATCCGGCGCTCCACCTCGTCGACCGCACCCAGGTCGGTGAGCACTGTGCGCAGCCGGTCGACGGCGGCATCGTCGAGGTCCGTGCCGAGGCCGGTCCGGATCAGGGCGGCGGCGGCCGGATCGGCCCGGCGCAGCGCCTCCGCGATCAACACGGTCCGCTTGCCCTCCCGCAGGTCGTCGCCCGACGGCTTTCCGGTCACCGCCGGGTCGCCGAACACGCCGAGCAGGTCGTCACGCAGCTGGAACGCGATCCCCACGTCGGTTCCGTAGATCCGCAGCGCGTCCACCAGCGCCTCGTCGGCGCCCGCCAGCGCCGCGCCCAGATGCAACGGTCGTTCGATCGTGTACGCGGCGGTTTTGTACCGGTTGATCCGCAACGCGGCCTCGACCGACTCGTCGCCGCCCGCCTCGCCGTTGATGTCGAGGAGTTGCCCACCGAGCACCTCGGTCCGCATCCGGGCCCACACCGGTGCGAACCGGGCCAGCGCCCGTGGGCTCAAACCGGCCTCGTGCACCAGATCGTCCGCCCAGGCCAGCGCGAGATCGCCGATCAGAATCGCGACCGCCGAGCCGTAGGCGGCGCCGTCGCCGGGCCAGCCCGCCGCCGCGTGCCGATCCTCGAACTCGATGTGCACGGTCGGGAACCCGCGCCGAGTGCGCGAGGAGTCGATGATGTCGTCGTGCACGAGCGCGCACGCCTGCACCAATTCCAGTGCCGAACAGGCGGTGAGTACCGCGGCGGCATCCGGCCCGGCGGGATCGCCACCGGCGCCCAGCCAGCCGGTCCACGCGAATCCCGGTCGCGTCCGCTTGCCGCCCCGAACCACGAACTGTCCGAGCGCCTCGACGGCGTCGAGGAAGACGGGCCCCAGCGGCTCGACGATCTCACGCCGGGTGGCGAAGAAGCTGGTCAGCACCTGTTCGACAGCGGCGACGAAGGCCGGCGTGCCCGGGGTCAGCGCGACGAGGTCGACCGAGGTCAGAGCGTCGGCGGCGGACCGGGATAGCGGGGTACCGATTCCGGCGGACAGGGCGGCCTCCAGGGGCGAAGTGGGCGAACAGCGGGACCGGTTGGGCACTCGGTGGTGCGGTCACCAGCGTTGTCCCGAACGATACGCGGGCGGACCGGGCGCGCTCTCGGCGCACAGGGCCGCTGCGACGCAGCCCACATCCGGGTTTCCGCGGTGCTACCGTCCGCGGGCACGTTCATCGGCCTTGACGCATTGTCCGGTGTTCGGCGCCCGGTTTCCCAGTCGGTGCCGGGGCGCCATAGCGTCCCACTAGACTGAGCCGGTGGATTTCGACAATGGACGGGGAAGTTCGACCCCAGATCGACCCGCCCAGCGGCCGTCGATCGTCTCGAACACCCCCTCGGTGGTGCAGAGTCTGCGCACCCATTCGGGCAACGGCGTGCCGTTCTCCGTGGAGTTCAACCCTCCGCGAGACGAAGCGGGCGAGGCTCGGTTGTGGCGCGCGGTCCGCGAGTTCGAACGCATGCATCCCGCCTTCGTGTCGATGACCTACGGCGCGGGCGGTTCCACCCGCGACCGCACCGTGCGCATCACCGGTGCGCTCGCGCAGGAAACCACCCTGCTCCCGGTCGCCCACCTCACCGCGGTCGGGCACAGCATCGCCGAACTGCGCTCCCTGATCGGGTCCTACGCCGACTCCGGCATCTGCAATGTCCTGGTTCTGCGTGGTGACCCGCCCGGTGACCCGCTGGGCGAATGGGCCAAGCACCCCGGCGGGGTCGAATACGCGGAGGAACTGGTCCGCATCGTGCGCGATCTCGGCGACTTCCACGTCGGCGTCGCTTCGTTCCCCCAGGGCCACCACCGCTCGCCCGACCTCGACCACGACACCCACCACCTGGCGGCGAAACTCCGTGCGGGAGCGGAGTATTCGATCACCCAGATGTTCTTCGACGTCGAGCACTATCTGCGTCTGCGTGATCGCGTGATCGCCATGGACCCCATCGAGGGCGCCAAGCCGATCATCCCCGAGCTGATGCCCATCACCTCCCTGCGCACGGTCGCCCGCGCCGAAGAACTCAGCGGCCGCCCCGTCCCCGCCGACGTGGTAGCCCGCCTCACCCGCGCGGCAGGTACCGGCCCGGAGGAAGACCGCGCCGCCGTCCGCGCCGAGGGCATCCAGATCGCCACCGAAATGGCCCAGCGCCTCACCGAAGAAGGCGCCCCCTGCCTCCACTTCATCACCTTGAACTTCGCCAAGGCCACCAGCGAAGTCCTCACGAACCTCGGCTACGGAGTATCCGCCGCCCCGCTCAGCGCGTAGGAACAGCGCTTACCGCGTCACGGCGAGGTCGTTCCAGGTGCGTTCCCAGCTGCGGGTCATCGCCGGGTAGACGATGCCGTAGCGGAAGGGCTTGATCAGGGCCATGTAGAGGCGGCCGAATCGACCGTTGGGCTTCACCAGGACCGCCATTTGTAGGTGGTAGCCGGTGGTGTCGGGGACCCAGCCCAGGTGCATGATGCCGTGCATCGTGCCGTTGGCGATTTCGGCGGCGTATTCGTTGTCGAGGACATAGAGGGCGGTGAGTGGGCCGTCTTCGGCGGGGATGTCGGTGTCGCGCAGGTCGGCGGGCAGGCGCTCGCGCAGAGACGGGACGCGGGTGCCGGTGCCCGCGTCTTCGCGGTCCCAGCCGAACAGTTCGCCCAGCTTCCAGCGGATCTTGAACAGCAGGCCGCTGATGCCGGTGGACTCGGAGGCGCGTTCGGCCTGGAGGGCGGCGAGTAGGGCGGGGAAGTCGTCGGGGCCCGCGCCGGGGGTGCGGAACTGCCAGATGTCCTCGACGTCGAAGTCGGGGGCGATCTCGTGGATGCGCCAGGGCTGGTCGGTGTGGGCCGATTCGGGTAGTCGCATAGCGGGGACCTCCATGTGTACGGCGGCGTATACGTCGAGAATACCGCTGATATACGCCTACGTATAGAAAGGGGGAGTGTGATTGATGCGGGCTTGACGACCGGGCAGCGTGGGGGCCGCGGAACGAGTCCGGGCCCCCGGTGGACCGGTGCTACTCGTGTCGTTCGGGTTTGACGAATGCCGTAGTGGCCAAGGCGAGCACGAGCAGGCCGGCGCACAGGTAGCTCGCCACCTCGATGCCCGCGGCCATGGCCGCGCGCGCCGCTTCCGCGATGGGCAGTGTGTTCGGGTTTTCGGCGAACGCTCCGATCACCGAACCGGCGCTGTCGGTGACGGTCGACTCCAGTTGCCGCACTTCGGGTTCGGGCAGGCCCGCGTCGGTCAGGCGGTCGCGCAGGCCGGTGCCGACGGTACTGAAGTAGATGGTGGTGAGGACGGCGATGCCCAATGCTGAGCCGAGTTCCCGTGCCGCGCTTTGAATTCCCGAGCCCTGTCCCGCGCTCTCGCCCGGCACGTCGGCGAGCACGATATTGGTGACCTGGGCGGTCGCGAAGCCGACGCCGATGCCGTAGACGAACAGCGCGAGCGCGATCGACCACCAGCTGCTGTCCGCCGCGGCGAACAATCCGAGCAGCGCCAGTCCGGCCGCTTCCAGCAGCAAGCCGATCCTGACCTGGCCCAAGGCCGAGATCGAGGCCGTCAACGAGAAACTCGCGCCGCTGGCGACGAAACTGCCGATCGCGAGTGGCATCAGGGCGAGTCCGGCCTGCAGCGCGGTGTAGTCGAGGGCGAATTGCATCCACAGCGGCAGGACCGCGATGATGCCGAACTCGCCGACGCCGACGATCAGTGTCACCACATTTCCCCTGCGGAACGAATCGATCGAGAACAGCCGCACGTCGACCAGCGGTTCCCCGTCGGTGCGTCCGAGTTGCGCCTGCCTGCGCCAGAAGAGCCCGAGGGCGAGTGCGGCGCCTGTGAACGCGACGAGAACCGGTGAAGGCCCGCTGCGCCAAGCGAACCCGCCGATGCTCAGCGGCTCGGTCACGAACAGCCAGCCATAATGCCGACCCTCGATCATGGCGAAGGCGAGCAGGCCGAGGCCGAGTGCGGACTGGCCCGCCCCGAGCCAATCGACGCGACCGGCGTTCTTCGGTGCGGCGGGGAGGTAGACCAGCACGG
>NZ_JBHWZY010000082.1:0-13664 GCF_042727815.1 Nocardia sp. NPDC060220 | reverse complement strand
GGCCTGAGAATGCCTCCGCTGAAAAAACTTTGCCGAGCGAGGTTTCGGCAACTCAACCGCTGGGAACTATTACCGATGTTTCTGGCAGCGTCGTGTCGACTTTGACCAAATCCGCGACGCGGATTCCCTGGGTGGAACTGCGTGCCGGCGATTGTGTGGATTTGAATGCGAGTCCGGACGATATTCGCCAGGTCTCGTGCGGCGACATCAACTCCCGCTACAAGGTGACGGAATTGGCGTCGGTGGGCGGGCACTGCCCGGGCGACGTCGACCGCGCCCAACCTCGGACACTGCCCGGCGGCGTGGACCAAACCCTCTGCCTGGACATCGACTGGACCGTCGGGGAGTGCCTCGATATGGCGGGGGACGCGGCGAGGCACGTGGACTGCGCCGCCGACATCCCCGGTCGGGTCCGCGTCCTCGAGATCCGGCATGACACCACGGATGTGAACGTCTGCACGATCGGCGACCGCGGTGTCGTCTACGACCAGCGCCGCTACGTGGTGTGCGTCAGCACCCGCTGACGCGCCGGGATCGTCAGTCAGCCGTGCCGATGGTCGCGGCGGTCGTCTCCGCACTCGATGTGGCCTCGATCCGACTGACCGGCTCCTGCCCATTCGCTGTGTGTGAGATCCTCGGTGTACCACCGTGACTGGTGTATTCGAGGAGGAACCATGACCAACGCAGTCGGCATCACTCCCGCTGGAATCGGACGTCGGGCAGGGGCCAGGTTCATCGACTGGATCATCGCCGGAATCGTCGGCGCCGTGCTGTTCTGGATCCTCGAGCGAGTCACCGATCTCCCCAGCTGGATCGCGATCCTGCCCGGCGCCGGATTCGGGTTCCTGTACTTCGTCGTCTTCGAAGTGGCGACCGGATCGACCCCGGGCAAGAAGCTGCTCGGTCTGCACGTGAACGGCGCGGGCGGAGCGGTCAAGCCCGATCTCGTCGAATCGGCCAAACGCAACGCCTACATGCTGCTGAACCTGATTCCCTGGCTGGGCGGGCTGCTGTGGTTCGTCGCGGCCATCGGCATCGCGGTGACGGTGAGTTCGAGCCCGAGCAAACAGGGCTGGCACGACAAGTTCGCGGGTGGCACCCAGGTGGTCAAGGACTGATCCGGCCGTGGTGCGGTTGTGTTGCGTTCTTCGCGGCCCCCGGCGATAAGGAATCGGCGAACGCCGAAACTCCTGCGCCGGAAGAGGAACCGAACACACATGGCCGTACCGGTGGTCTTCACCAGCAACTGTTCCGACCAGTCCAACGACAACGGTTTCCAGTGGGAGTTCCGTTGCGAACGCTGCACCACCGTCCACCGGTCAGCGTTCCAGCAGAACTACCTGTCTCGGGGTCGCGGTGTGCTGCGCTCGATGCGTGATCTGCTCGGGGACCGAATCCCTCTCCTCCACAAAGTATCTTCGGCCGCGGACAGCTACTCCAACAGTTGGGGCGGCTCCGCGTCGAGCACCAAGGACGCTGCGTTCGCCAAGGCTGTCGACGAGGTAGCGCGCGAGTTCCGTCTGTGTGCGGGCTGTGGTTCGTGGACGTGTGCGCGGATCTGCTGGAACGACCATGTCGGACAGTGCACCAACTGCTCGCCGCAGGTGGGGCACCAGATCGCGCAAGCGCAGGCAGCCGCCCGCGGCGCGCAGATCCACCAGGCGGCTCAGCGTCAGGAGTGGGCGGGACAACACGACCTCGGTACTCCCGCGCGCGTCGCCTGCCCCACCTGCGCCGCGACCACCGACGGCGGCCGGTTCTGTCCATCCTGTGGCAGCGCACTCGACATCCGCATCGATTGCCAAGGTTGCGGTTCCCCTGTAGGTCCAGGCGCGCTGTTCTGCTCGAACTGCGGTCGCGCCAGATAGGCGCGGCGATCGGGGGCGCTTACGACATCGGCATGAGCGCCCTCGGTTATCGGGGCGGTGTCGTCATCGCTTCGCTGACCAGTGGTTTACCCTCCGGTCGGTTCTCCTCGCCGAGGCTGCGCACCAGCAGCGTCGCACCCGCGACGGCGCCGGGCATCAGCAGCACGGCCACGAACGGGATCAGGAAGACAAGGGCGAGCGGAACACCGAAGCCCCAGGCGAGCATGCGTCGTCCGCGCAAGACGGACAGTTGTTCGCGCAGTTCGACGCCGCGACGCTGCCATGCCACCGCGGTGAGTTCTTGGGCGAGGAAGAAGGCGGTCACGCCGATCCCGATCACCGGAACGACGGTTTGGCCGAGGACGGGGATCAACCCGAGAACGAACAACAGCACGGCCCAGGCCAGCACTCTGATCAGCAGGCGAACACTGTCGCGGGTCGATATCCACAGATCCCGCCCGAACCCGTTGCCCGATTCCGGCGCGGTGCCGTCCGCCGACTCCGACCTGTCGACCTGCTCGGACAGTCGCTCGTAGAACGGCTGCCCGATCACCAAGGTGATCGCGGTGAACGCCACGACCGCGACCAGGGCACCGAACCCGAACAACACCACGCCCAGCAACCCACGAAACAGCCCGCGCCACGGCGAGTTCCAGTCGTCGGCGAACGGCGACATCCATGCGGTGAAGTCCCCGACACCGAACGCCGCTGCGGTGAACACCGCGACGTAGAGGATCAACGTCACCAGGCCGGGCAACAGCCCGAAGCCGAACCAGCGACCGTGGCTAGCGACCCACCGCTGCCCGCTCCACAAGTAACCGAACCCTGTCCCCAGTTCATGCATGGCCGTAGCCTATCCGCGATCGATCGACCCCTCTGTGGTGTTGTGGGCGTTGAGCTTTCACGCCCTGGTACGAAATGATTTCTCGTACAGTGGAACCAAGCATTCCTCGGGGGTGAGAGGCGCAACGGTGTCGACGAGTCTGTCGAAAGGGCAGAACAGCCCGCTGACCGTCCACGATGTCGTGGTCGCGGTGCAGATCGATGCGGCCGCGGACCTGTCGGCGCTACTGGTCACCGACGCGGGCAAGGTTCGCTCGGACGCGGACTTCGTCTTCTACAACCAGCCGACGGGGCCCGGAGTTCGCCTGCAGCCGACCTCGTCGGGGCGACCGTCAGGGTTGGCGGTTTCGCTGGATCAGGTCCCGGCCGATGTCGCCCAGATCCGGGTGGTGATCACCCTCGACGACGCGCGTGCCACGTTCGGACGGATTGCGGCCCCGTCGGTGTTCGTGACAGACGCATCCGGCATTCGGTTGCACGAGTACCGGATCGACGGGTTGACGACCGAGTCCATCGTGATCGCGGTCGAGTTCTACCGTCGCCAGGGCAGTTGGAAGGTTCGCGCGGTCGGACAGGGATACGCGGGCGGATTCGCCGCCTTGGTCACCGACCACGGCGTCACGGTCGATGACCCTCCGCCGCCGGCCCGCCCCGCCACACCAGTCCCGAGCTGTCCGCCGCCGCTTCCAGCGACTGCCGGTCACCCGCCACCGCCGCGCGCGACGCCACCGGTCGCCGCCGGTGAGGTCAGGCTGTCGAAGAATCGACCCGTCAGCCTGGCGAAAGGGCAGCGGGTCACGCTGCGCAAAGACGGTGGCGTCGCGTTGACCTTCATTCGGATGGGGTTGGGCTGGGATCCGATCCGGCGCGGCGGGCTGTTCGGGCGCCGTGCGATCGAGATCGACCTCGACGCCTGGGTGGCGATGTTCGCCGACCGAAATCTGGTCGACGTCGCCTATTACGGGCAGCTCGTGTCCAAAGACGGATCGATCCGGCACCAGGGTGACAACCTCACCGGTGAGGGGGAGGGCGACGACGAGGTGATCCTGGTCGATCTGACCCGCGTCCCGGCTCACGTCACCACGTTGCTGTTCATCGTGACCTCGTACCAGGGACATACTTTCGAGAAGGTCGTCAACGCGTTCTGTCGCTTGGTGGACAACACGACCGACACCGAACTGGCCCGATACTCGCTGACCGGTGGGATGCGGTGCACCGCGATGGCCATGGCGAAGGTCTTTCGCGACGACGGAGACTGGCAGCTGCAAGCCCTCGGCGAGGGCTTCGATGCCAAGCATCCCGGTGAGGCGGTGCCCCTGCTCGGGCGATTCGTCACACGAGGATGACCTAGCTGCTGGGGTCGACAAGGGCCGCGGGAGCCGGTGATCGGCCGGCCGTCACGTGCGGTCGTGGAGAGTGACGTGATAGCCGTCGGGGTCGGCGAAGGTGAAGGTTCGGCCGAAGGGGCCGTCGATCGGTGCGGCGACGATGGTGTGACCGTCGGCGGCGAGAGCATCGTGAACGGCCTGGACATCTGTGGCGTGGAGCCAGATCGCGACACCGATGCCGGGCTGAGAAACGGCGGCGAGATCGGTGCCGGGAACGATGTCGCGCAGGGCGAACGCGATCGGTTTCGTCTCGAAGACGACGGCGTGCGGAGGACCGGTCGGTGAGCGGACGAGGCCGAGGTACTGCTCGTAGAACGCTTGGGAAGCGTCGAGGTCGCGTGTTTGCAGCGAGAGGAAGTCGGGGCCGGTGGCGGGCATGATGAACTCCTTCTAGTCGTGTCAGTATCCTGACACGAACCAATCTATGTCAGAATACTGACATGAGTCAAGACGGGGTCGATCTGGGGACGTCACTGGGCTACCTGCTGAAAGAGGCGTCGAGCGCGCTTCGCATCGCCATGGAGGAAGTGCTGCGCCCGCTCGGGATGAGCGTGACGCACTACTCCTGCCTCGAGCTGCTGGCTCAGCGACCGGGCTTGTCGAACTCCGAGCTTGCGCGGGGCGCGTTCGTCACCCGGCAGACGATGAACGTGCTGCTCCAGACCCTGGAACGAGACGGCTATGTGACCAGGCCCGCGGCGGCGCCCGTCGGGAAGGTTCTTCCCACGCGGCTCACGCCTCGCGGACGACGGAGTCTCGAACAGGCCACCGTGGCCGTCCGGTCCGTCGAGGTCAGAATGCTGGCCGGCATGACCGAGGCCGAGCAGTCGGGCGCGTTCCGGATCCTGCGGAGCATGATCGGTTCTCTGCGCGATGACAGCGACGGCGCATAGTCCGTTCCCCGGCGCGCTCTATGCTGTCGGCGTGGCACGCACCGAAGGAACCCGAGCTCCCGGCCGCCCGGCCGCGGCGAGCCGTGACGACGTGCTGGACGCTGCCGTGCAGGTCTTCCTGGCGGGTCATCGAGTCGACGCGAATGCCATTGCCGCCCAACTCGGTCTGGGCCGCACCAGTATCTACCGGTGGTTCGGTTCCCGGGACGGGCTGCTCGGGGCCGCTTTGGCGCGCCAGCTCGAGCGCATGGTCGCCTACGCCGAACGGCGCAGCACCGCCACCGGCGGGGAACGGCTCGTGGAGATCCTCGACCGCGCCATTCACTGGCTGGTCGAAGACGGTTCGCTGCGCACCTACTTCGATCAGGAATCCACGTCGGCACTGCGCGTGATCACCCGCAGCGACGGGGTGGTGCACCCGGCGGCGGTCTCGATCGTGGAAGGTCTGCTCGAGCGCGCCGAGGAGCAGGGATATCAGCCGCCGATCGATCGCGCCACCCTGGCGTATGCCTTGGTCCGGCTGTGGGAAGCGTTCCTGTACAACGACGCGGTGGCCGGATTCCAGGGTGACGTGGAGCGGCTGAGTCGCGTCCAGGCTGCCCTGCTTCGGGCTTAGTCGCCACTGTCGCGCAGGCGCGAGCAGTACCACGCGGCAAGGGTGTCCAGCGCCGCCTGTCGCGATATCGGTTGCCGCAGGCGGTGCCATTCGTGTGCCGCCGCCAGGGTCGCGCCGATGAGTCCGGCGGCGAGGAGGCGGGTGCGCTGCGACCGATTTACGTGCGGGTGCAGGTGAGTGGCCAGCGTGTCGACGAAATCCGCCAGTGCCCTGGCGATTCGGGACTCGACGGTGTGGTCGCCGACGGCCCCTGCACCGAAAACCAGCTCCGATGTGGAATGCGGGCCGGACTCGACGAGATCGAAGAGCACCGTCACGCAGTGCCGCACCTGGTCGACGTCTGAGGTCGCCGCGTCGTGGGCGTTGCGCAGCCTGTCCGCGACGTCGTCCAGATACTCCAGGATCACCGCGAGATAGAGCTCGCTCTTGGTGGAGAAGTGGCGGTAGAGAACGGGTTTGGTGACGTCGGCGACGGCGCTCACGGTGTCCATCGTGGTGCCGTGATAGCCGTGCGCGGTGAACGTCGTCCGCGCGGCGGTGATGAGCCGACCGCGCTGCACGCTGCTGGATCGAGACGTTGCGAAGGAAGTGCTCATGTGCCGGGTCCCTACCTCCATTTGATACACACAGAACTCTATGTAACATACTGGACCATGCAACTGGCCTTCACCGAGGACGAGCTCGCCTTCCGCGACGAGCTGCGCGCCTTCTTCCGCCGTGAGATTCCCGCGGACATCCGCGGGCGGAACCGACACATGCACGAGCTGAGCAAAGACGACTTCGTCACCACTCAGCGCATCCTCAACGCCGCCGGGCTGGCCGTACCCCACTGGCCCGTCGAGTGGGGTGGCCGGGACTGGTCGGCCGTGCAGCACCACATCTGGCATCACGAAATGCAGCTCGCCTCGGTGCCCGAGCCACTCACCTTCAACACGAACATGATCGGCCCGGTACTCGCCGAGTTCGGCTCGCCCGAGCTCAAGGCCCGATTCCTGCCCGCGACGGCGAATCTCGACATCTGGTGGTGCCAGGGCTTTTCCGAGCCCGACGCCGGCTCCGACCTGGCCTCGCTGCGCACCGTCGCGGTGCGCGACGGTGATCACTACGTGGTCAACGGGCAGAAGACCTGGACCACCGCCGCGCAGAGCGCGGACTGGATGTTCTGCCTGGTCCGCACCGATCCCACCGCGCCCAAGAAGCAGGCAGGCATCTCGATGCTGCTGTTTGCCATGGACACCCCCGGCGTGACCGTGCGGCCGATCGAGTTGATCGACGGCGGCTTCGAGGTCAACGAGGTGTTCTTGGAGAACGTACGCGTCCCGGCCGATCAGCTGGTCGGCCAGGAGAACCACGGCTGGGCCTACGCCAAATTCCTGCTCGGCAACGAACGCACCGGCATTGCCGCGGTCGGGCAGACCGAGGTCCGCCTGGAGCTGGCGAAGGAATACGCCGCCCAGACCAGGCTCGGCACCGGCACGCTCCTCGACGACGCGACCTTCGCCGCCCGGATCGCCGATCTCGACAACGAGCTACTGGCACTCGAGCTGGTGCAGCTGCGGGTCGCGGCGAGTTCGAGTGGCGGCGCTCCCAACCCCGTCTCGTCGATCCTCAAACTGCGCGGCACCGAACTGCAGCAGGCCGTCACCGAACTGCTCGTCGATATCGCGGGCCCCGCTGCCGTCGCCCGGGTGGGGGAGACCGACGACTGGGCGCGTCGCACCATCGCCGGATACCTGAACTACCGCAAGACTTCCATCTACGGAGGATCGAACGAAGTGCAGCGCACCATCATTGCCTCGACGATCCTCGGACTGTGAGTAACCGCCATGGATTTCACCTTCACCCCTGAGCAGACCCTGCTGCGCGACACGGTGCGCAGCGTGCTGACCCGCCACTACACTCCCGGACGCCGCGCGGAGGTGATCGCCGATGTTCCCGGCTGGGATCCGAAGGTGTGGGCGGACTTCGCCGAGGTCGGTCTGCTCGGGCTGACCGTGTCCGTCGAGGACGGCGGCGTCGGCGGCGGCCCGATCGAAACGATGCTCGCGCTGGAGGAAATCGGCCGCACCCTGGCGCCGGAACCGATCTTCGACTGCGCCCTGCTACCTGCCCTCGTGATCGGCCGGGCGGGCACGGCAGACCAGCGTGCGTTTCTGCTGCCCGGAATCGTCGACGGCGAGCAGCTGTTCGCCTTCGCCCACGCCGAGCCCGGCGTCCGCTGGCCGGACACGCGTTCGGAAACCCTGGCCGTCGCCAACGGTGACCGGTGGACGCTGACCGGTCGCAAAAGTCCTGTGCCCTCGGGAGATCGGGCCGACCGGTTGATCGTCTCGGCCGTGGTACCCACCGGCGAGACCGCGTTGTTCCTGGTCGATGCCGAGGAGACGGCGGTCGTGCGCACCGCCTACCGCACCTACGACGGAGGTAGTGGCGCCGAGATCGAATTCCGTGGTGCGCCCGCCGAGTTGCTCGGCGCCGACCTCGACGCCGGTGCGATCATCGACGAAGCCGTGATCACGACGCAGGCCGCACTGGGCGCCGAAGCGGTCGGTGCGATGGCCGAGGCGTTGCGACTCACCACCGAGTATCTGAAGACCCGCAAGCAGTTCGGTGTCGCGCTGCGCACCTTCCAGGCTCTCACCCACCGGGCGGCGGACATGTACGTCGCGCTGGAACTGGCCCGCAGCATGAACCTGTACGCGGCGATGTCCTTGGCAGACGGCGTCATCGATCCGACGGTGGCTTCCCGTGCGAAACGGCGAATCGACCTCTCCGGCAAACACATCGGCCAGGAGGCCATACAGCTGCACGGCGGAATCGGCATGACCGCCGAATACCCGGTCGGGCACTACACCGCCCGGCTCACCACCATCGAACACACCCTGGGCGACACGAACGATCACCTGCGCTACCTGTCCGGCCTGCTGGGCGAGCACCCGAAAGCGAAGATCTGATGCGTATCCGTGGCGCGGTTCTCGACCACCCCGACCGGCCGCGGCCGTTCGCGTCGTCGCGCCCGATCGGGGTCTACGACCTCGAACTCGACGAGCCGGGCCCCACCGAGGTGCTTGTCAGGATCGAAGCGGCCGGTGTGTGCCATTCCGATCTCAGTGTGGTCGACGGCAATCGGGCGCGGCCGCTGCCCATGCTGCTCGGCCACGAGGCGGCGGGCATCGTGGTGGCACTCGGCGACCAGGTCGACGATCTGACAGTGGGTGACCGGGTGGTGATGTCGTTCCTGCCGCGGTGCGAGCACTGTGCGGCGTGTGCCCGCGGCGGTGAGCTGCCCTGCACCGAAGGAACCCGGTCGAACACGGCAGGCGAGCTCCTGCACCACCCCGGCAGACTGACCAGGGCCGGCAGGCCCGTGCGTCATCACCTCGGCGTCTCCGGGTTCGCCACGCACGCGGTGATCGACCAGGCCTCGGTCGTCGCGGTCGGCCGCGACGTGCCGCCCGAGGTCGCGGCACTGTTGGGGTGCGCCGTCCTGACCGGCGGCGGCGCCGTGCTCAATGTCGCCGACCCGGGGCCAGAGGACGACCTGATGGTGGTGGGGCTGGGCGGCGTCGGCATGGCCGCGTTGCTCACCGCCTCCGCGATCGGGGTGCGGCGCATCGTGGCGGTCGACCGTCTGCCCGCCAAGCTCGCGGCCGCCCGCGACCTCGGTGCGACCGAAACCTGCACACCCGAACAGGTTGCGGCACAGGGGATCCGGGCGCGCTACGTGATCGAGTGCGCTGGTCACCCCGCCGCGTTCGAAACCGCCTTTCTGGCCACCGCTCCCGGTGGAACCACCGTCACCGTCGGTCTGCCCGCCCCGTCGGCCACTGTGACACTGTCACCCCTGATGTTCACCGCGGAAGCCCGCACCGTGGTCGGTAGCTACCTCGGCTCCGCGGTGCCGGCGCGCGATATCCCGCGCTACGAGCAGATGTGGCGGGCGGGCAGGCTGCCGGTCGAGAAACTGATCTCCGCCCGCATCGGCCTCGACGACCTCAACGAGGCGATGGATCAACTCGCCGACGGCGCGGCGGTGCGTCAGGTGATCGTCTTCGAACCCGACATGGAGCCACGATGACATCCACCCTTTCCGACCTCCCGGTCGCCCAGTTCATCGGCGGCGACTGGGTGCACAGCGCGGCGACGATGCCGGTGCGCAACCCCGCCACCGGCGAAGAGGTCGCCACCGTCGCCGATGGTGACGACCGGACTGCCTCGGCCGCGTTGGACGCCGCGGTCGCCGCCCAGGACGACTGGGCGGCGACCGATCCGCGCCACCGCAGCGACATCCTGCTGCGCGCGTTCCACCTGCTGCATGCCGACACCGAGCGCATCGCCCACACGATCAGCCTGGAAATGGGCAAACCGCTCGCCGAGGCACGCGGCGAAGTCGCCTACGGCGCCGAATTCCTGCGCTGGTTCGCCGAGGAAGCCACCCGTGGCAGCGGAGCGTACTTCCGCGCACCGAGTGGTGGCCGCCGCATCGCTGTCCGCACACAGCCGGTGGGACCGGTTTTCGCGATCACACCGTGGAATTTCCCCCTGGCCATGGTCACCCGCAAGGTGGCCCCCGCCCTCGCCGCCGGCTGCACTGTTGTTCTCAAGCCCGCGCCCCAAACCCCGCTCACCGCAGTGGCATTCATGCAGATCCTGGCGAAGGCAGGCGTGCCACCAGGGGTCGTCAACTGTGTCACCACCTCGCGCGCGCCGCTGGTGTCGGCGCGGATTCTCACCGACCGGCGGCTGCGCAAGCTCACCTTCACCGGCTCCACCGCCGTCGGCCGCACCCTGCTGACCCAAGCCGCGCAAGGAGTCCTGCGGGTTTCGATGGAGCTCGGCGGCAACGCTGCCTTCGTCGTCCTGGAGTCCGCCGACCTGGACAAGGCCGTCGACGGCGCGGTGCTCGCCAAACTGCGCAATGCGGGCCAGACCTGTGTCGCCGCCGACCGCTTCCTGGTCCACGAATCGCGGGCAGCGGAGTTCACCGACCGGTTCCTCGCCGCCGTTTCCGCGCTGCCGGTGGGCGACGGCCTCGACCGAGCCACCCGCATCGGACCCGTGATCGACGACGCGGCGGTACAGCGGATCACCGCGCTCGTCGACGAAGCGGTCAGCCAGGGCGCACGCCTGCACACCGTCGGAACCGACACCGCAGGATCCGGTTACTTCGTGCACCCGGCGGTCCTGACAGACGTCGACACCCGAACCCGGCTCTGGAATTCGGAGGTATTCGGCCCCGTCGCCGCGATCCGCACCTTCACAGACCCGGCCGAGGCCCTGCAACTGGCCAACGACACCGACTCTGGCCTGGCCGGGTACGTCTTCGGCGAAAACCTCGGCGACACCCTCGAATTCGCCGAGAGCCTGCAGACCGGCATGGTCGGCGTGAACACCGGCGCAATCTCCGACCCGGCCGCGCCCTTCGGTGGAATGAAGTCCTCCGGGCTGGGCCGGGAGGGTGGCAGCACCGGGCTGGAGGAATACCAGGAACTGCAGTACCTGGCCATCGACCGGTGACGTGCCGATCGGTGAGATTCACCCAATTCGTGTGATGCGATCTCGGCGGTGCCGGACGATCGTCGATCCCGAACGATTCCCGGACCCCGACAGGAGCGCTTCATGTGCGAGAAGCCGAAGCCCGCGAGCGCCGCGACAACGGATATCAACCACGCCGCGACGCAGCTCTACGACCTGGAGAACCGGGCCGACTTCGCCGATGCGCAGCGGGGGCTCATCGCTCCACTTCCGGGCACCGTCTACTCCGACGCCGATCCCCACCAGGTGGTCTTCGACCCCGCCGAGTTCGACTACCTCCGTGGTGACCCGCCGGTCCCGGACTCGGTGAACCCCAGCCTGTGGCGGCAATCGCAGCTCATCAGCATGGGCGGGCTGTTCGAGGTGACCAAGGGTGTCTACCAGGTCAGAGACAACGACATCGCGAACCTGACGGTGATCGAGGGCGAGGACGGCATCATCGTCATCGACTGCATGGCCGGTGTCGAATCCGCGCGGCAGGGCATGGACCTCATTCGTGAACACGTCACCGACAAACCCGTCGCGGCGGTGATCTACACCCATACCCATGTCGACCACTACGGCGGCGTGAAGGGGGTGGTCTCGGCAGAGGATGTGGCGTCGGGCAAAGTGCCGATCATCGCCCCGGGTCTGCAGTTCGACAAGTTCGCGATCGGTGAGAACGTCGTCGCCGGTAATGCCATGGCGCGCAGAAGCTTCTACGCTTTCGGCGCGCTGCTGCCGCCCGGTGAACGTGGGTTCGTCACCTGCGGTATCGGCATCGCGTCGACGAACGGGCCGTCGATCTCCTACATCTCACCCACCGACCTCATCACCGAATCCGGGCAACGGCGCGAGATCGCGGGCGTCGAGTTCGAATTCCTCTACACCCCCGACACCGAGGCGCCGGAGGAGATGCACATCTGGATTCCGCAGTTGAAGGCATTGACCTGCGCCGAGAATGCCAACCATTCCCTGCACAACATCCAGACGCTGCGCGGCGCCCGCACCCGCGACGCCCGCAACTTCGCCCGCTATCTCGACGAGACCTTGGAGCGGTGGGGCGACGACGTCGAGGTCCACTACGGCCCTCACACCTGGCCGGTCTGGGGCAACGAGAACGTCACCACCCTGCTGGAATCTCAGCGCGACACCTACAAGTTCATTCACGACCAGGCCCTGCGATTGGCCAACAAGGGCTACACCCCGCTCGAGGCCGCCGAAGTGATCGAACTGCCCGACGAGCTGGGCCGGAACTGGGCCAACCGCGGCTACCACGGCACCCTGCACCACGACGTGCGCGCGGTGTACACCAAGGAACTCGGAATGTGGGACGGCGATCCGGTCTCGCTGCACCCCCACACGCCCGTGGACGCGGCAACTCGGTTCGTCGAATTCGCCGGCGCCGACAACATTCTCGCCGAGGGCGAGCGCGCGATCGCGGCGGCCGACTACCGCTGGGCAGCCGAGATCCTGCACAAATTGGTGTTCGCCCAACCCGACAACCAGCGAGCCAAAGACTTGCAAGCCGACGCCTACGAGCAGATGGGCTACCAGGCAGAGGGCCCGCAGTGGCGCGGGATCTTCCTCTCGGCCGCACTCGAACTGCGTGAGGGTACTCAGCCACCGCCGTATGTGGTCGCCAGCCAGGACACCATCTTGGCCATGCCCATCGACATCCTGTTCGACTTCGTCGCGGTGCACATCATCGGCGAACGTGCCGCCGAGGTGGACCTGCGCCTCGATCTGGACTTCACCGATGCCGGTGAGCAATGGACGATGTGGGTTCGCCGCGGCGTGCTCAACGCACGCCGAGGCAAGTCCGACAACCCACAGGTAGCAGTGTCCGGACCGAAGCCGTTCCTGGTCTCGACACTGTTGAAGCCGGAGACTGCGGTCCCCCTCGCCGACAGCGGCAAGATCACGATCACGGGCGATCCGGCGGTCCTCAGCACCTTCGGCACGCTCCTCGACGAGTTCGATCCGGCTTTCCCGATCGTCACTCCCTGATCCGCCGTGAGAGGTCCGCGAACTGGTACCGACCCTGAGCTGCTGGAGTCGGCTGCCGGTGGTGTCGATGAGTCGGCACCACCGGACCGGGGGCGACGAATTCCCGGACCTCGTTCAGTGACGCCGAGACCTGGATTTCATCCGAGGACGAGGTTGCGGTAGGTATCGAGGATGCCGCGGATCGACGATGTCACCGGCAGCTCACCATCGAGTGGTGCCCAGATGTAGCGGGCGTGCGCGGTGAGGTGGATCGGGTGTGTCGCGGCGACATCGACGGCGAAATGCAGACGGCGAACCGGGTGTGCGTCGGGGGACAGGTAGTCGAAATCCCCGACGTGGTGGCGGATGCCGGTGACCATCAGCCCAGTTTCCTCGAGCACGCCGCGGGCGACCGCCGCTGCGAGGGATTCTCCCGGCATCACCGTCGCACCGGGCAGCTTCAAGGGTGCCTTGATCGGACCGGTGTCGTGGCGCTCGAGAAGTAGTATCTGCCCACCACGATCGATGATCGCGCCGACTCTCGGTGCGGTGC
>NZ_JBHWZY010000081.1:0-13714 GCF_042727815.1 Nocardia sp. NPDC060220 | reverse complement strand
GGCCGAAGACGATGGCGGGTGAGCTGGGCGAGCAGCCGGGTCAGGTGCGGATGCACCGTGGGGCGGGCGGACCGGCGCGGCGTGGTGTCCGGCCCGCGCGGCCTGGGCGACCAGCTCCGATCCCCAAACCGGCCGCGTCGACATCGATATTGACCAGCGCCGATCCCACCTGCCCGGCGACCAGCGCGGGATCCAGCGGCACCAGCACGGGCGCCTGTGCCTGCGCCACGAACTCCGGCTCGACCACGGCGATCTCCCCGCGATACCCGAGGAACGCGCACACCCCGAGCAGCGCCGCCATCATCGTCACCAGCACTCGTCCGACACGCTTCACAGCACATGTCCTCTCTCGCGAGCCGACCAGTCCATTGTGACCCGTTTTCGGCGTCCGCTGGTCTCGATACGGACGCGGTGGGTTGGCAAAGACACGCATGCGGCTGTAGGCATGTAGCCATGAGCACCGCTGCCGCCTACGCCAAGCCCTCTCCCGACGGGGCCTTCGAGAAGGTCACGATCGAACGTCGCGAAGTCGGTCCCGACGATGTGCTGATCGATATCAAATACGCCGGTATCTGCCATTCCGATATCCACACCGCGCGTGACGAGTGGGGTGGCGCGCAGTATCCGTGCGTGCCCGGTCACGAGATCGCGGGCATCGTCGCCGCCGTCGGCTCGTCGGTGCACAAGTACCAGGTGGGCGATCGGGTCGGCGTCGGCTGCCTGGTGAACTCGTGCGGCAAGTGCGTGCCGTGCCTGGCGGGTGAGGAGCAGTACTGCACCAACGGCCCCACCTGGACCTACAACTCGAGGGTGCCCGAGTCCGCGCAGCCCGGCGGCTACACGATGGGCGGCTACTCCACTCAGATCGTGGTCGACGAAAGCTTCGTCGTCGCGATTCCCGAGGGCATCGGCCTCGATGTCGCCGCGCCGCTGCTGTGCGCGGGCATCACGCTGTTCTCACCGCTGAAGCACTGGAACGCGGGACCGGGTAAGAAGGTCGCGATCATCGGGATGGGCGGGCTCGGGCACGTCGGCGTGAAGATCGCCGCGGCGCTGGGCGCGGAGGTGACGGTGCTCAGCCAGTCGCTGCGCAAGCGTGACGACGGCCTGCGCATGGGCGCTCACCACTACTACGCCACCAGCGACAAGGAAACCTTCCGTCAGCTGCGCGGCCAGTTCGACCTGATCATCAACACGGTGTCGGCCGACCTGCCCATCGACAGCTACCTGCGCCTGCTCGCCCTCGACGGCACGCTCGTCATCCTCGGCCTGCCGGAGCACCCGATGAGTGTCACCGGGCGCAACCTCGCCGGTTTCCGCCGGTCGCTGGCCGGTTCGATGATCGGTGGCGTCGCGCAGACCCAGGAGATGCTGAATTTCTGTGCCTCGCACGGAATCGGCGCGGAGATCGAACTGATCTCCGCCGACGAGATCGACTCCGCGTACGACCGCGTGGTCGCCAGCGATGTGCAGTACCGGTTCGTGATCGACACAGCCACCGTGTGAGGCGAGCGCGCCGAGGGGCTGTCGGCGCACGTCCTGGGTACCGTGACATTCGTGGTTGCCCAGGACGAATCCGCTGAACCCGCCGCGCAGTCCATCGACGTGAGCGCCCTGCCCGCCTTCTGGTCGGTGCGTACGCCGCCGCGCTGGCTGCCGCGGGCACTGCTGTACGCCGTGCTCGCGGTCGCCGGGTTGATCGCGGCGTTCTGGGTGCTCGGCAAGATGCAGGGCCTGCTCACGGTGCTGCTGGTGTCGATCTTCCTGGCGTTCGCGATCGAACCCGCGGTGAATTGGCTTGCCGCGCGCGGTGTTCGGCGCGGCGCGGGCACCGGCGCGGTGTTCCTGGTGGTGCTGGTGGTGATCGTCGCGTTCGTGTGGACGCTGGGCGCGCTGCTGGTCAACCAGGTGACCATGCTGGTGACCAACGCCCCGGACTACGTCCAGGATCTGGTCGACTGGGTCAATTCGACCTTCCATCAGGATATTTCGGGCGACGACCTGACCAAGTACGCCTCGGAGTGGAGTTCCACGATCGAGAAGTACCTGGTCGGTCTGGCCGGAAACGTCTGGGGCATCGGCACTGTCGCGATCGGCGCGCTGTTCCAGCTGCTCGGCGTGCTGCTGTTCACGTTCTACTTCGCCGCCGACGGACCGCGTTTCCGCACCTGGGTGTGTTCGCTGCTGCCGCCGAAACAGCAGAAGCATGTGCTGCGGGCCTGGGACATCGCGGTCGAGAAGACCGGGGGCTACATCTATTCGCGCGCACTGCTGGCCCTGTGCTCGGCGATCGCGCACTACGTCGCGTTGCGGGTGCTCGATGTGCCGTCGGCGTTCGCCCTGGCATTGTGGGTCGGCGTTGTCTCCCAGTTCATTCCGACCGTCGGCACCTATATGGCCGGCGCGCTACCGGTACTGGTGGCGTTGGTGCACGACCCGATCACGGCGCTGTGGATTCTGCTGTTCATCATCGCCTATCAGCAGTTCGAGAACTATGTTCTGCAGCCGCGCATCACCGCGACCACCCTGGACATGCATCCGGCGGTGGCCTTCGGGGCGGTGATCGCGGGCGCCGCGTTACTCGGTCCGACCGGCGCCCTGCTCGCCATCCCCGTCACCGCCACGCTGCAAGGTTTCGCGGGTGCCTACGTGCGGCGCTACGAAGTCACCGAAGAGGCCGACGCGCCACCGGCCAAGAAGAAGAAGCGCAAGAAAGCCGAGACCGAAGCCGCATCCACCGACGAATAGGCAGCTCATGGCGATCCTGTTGTCCCTGGTGTCGATGTTGTCGACGCTGCTCGGCGGCTTCGTCGCCATGCGGATCGGCGACCGCAAGCACCTGGTTCTCGGGCTGGCCGCCGGGGTGATGTTCGGTGTGGTCGCGTTCGACCTGATCCCCGAGGCGCTCGAACAGTCCGACGGCATGTTCCGGGGCATTCCGTATGTGTTGATCGCCGCGGTCCTCGGCTTCCTCAGCCTGCACGTGATCGAGCGCGCGGTGGCCGTCCACCGTGGCCACGAGCAGGAATTCGGTACGCACAAGCACGGTTTCGAGTCGGTCGGCCTGCTCGCGGCGGGCGGCTTGATCTTCCACAGCACCCTGGACGGTTTCGGTATCGGCCTCGGCTACCAGGCAGGCGCGGCGGTCGGCATGTCCGTGGCGATCGCCGTAATCTGCCACGACTTCGCCGACGGTTTCAACACTTTCACCATCCCCACCGTCTACGGCAACGCCCGCAAACGCGCCCTCACCCTGCTGGCCCTCGACGCCATCGCGCCCGTCGTGGGCGCCGTCCTGGGCACCCTGATCCACGTCCCCGAGAACTGGATCGGCCTCTACATGGGCTACTTCGCCGGTTTCCTCCTCTACCTCGCCACCGCCGACATCCTTCCCGAGGCCCACGCGGGCCACCCCTCCCGGCTGACCCTGCTGTGCACCCTGTTCGGCGTAGCCGCCATGTTCGCCGTCGCCGCCTTCAGCCACTGAGCAACATGAGCGCGGCCTGATCGGTCGTGGGGTGTGGCGGCGGTAGCGGTGCAGTCCAACACCATCGTGGCCACCGGGCGGGCGTCGCTGTCGGCGCTGGACGGTGACTGGTTCGCGCCGCTGGTCGGGCTCTGCCTGATCACGTTGCTCGGGGTGGTGATCTTCGGCGGGGTGCGCCGGATCAGCCACATCACCGAGGTGCTGGTTCCGGTGATGGCGGTGGTGTATCTGCTGCTCGGCATCGCGGTGGTGGCGCTGAACATCACCGACCTGCCGCGGGTGCTCGCCGATATCGTCGGCGGGGCGTTCGGGCTGCGTGAGGTGGTGGGCGGCGGAATCGGGACCGCGCTCGCGCAGGGCATCCGGCGCGGCATGTTCTCCAACGAGGCCGGACTCGGGTCCTCGCCCAATGCCGCTGCGGCGGCCGATGTCTCGCATCCGGTGAAGCAGGGATTGGTCCAGTCACTCGGCGTCTACTTCGACACCCTGCTGATCTGCTCGATCACCGCGTTCATCATCCTGACCAGCGACCCTGATCTGTCCGAGCGGCGCAGCGCCGACCTGACCCAGAGCGCGCTGCAGGCGTCGCTGGGCACCTGGGCCGGGCACGTGCTCACCGCGGTGGTGTTCCTGCTCGCGTTCAGCTCGATGATCGGCAACTTCTACTACGGTCGCGCCAATATCGAATTCATCACCACCAATCCCCAGGTGCTCACCGCGTTCCGAATCCTGGTGCTGGTGGCGGTCTTCGGCGGCGCGCTCGGTTCGGTGAGCCTGATCTGGAACCTGGCCGATGTGTTCATGGGCGTGATGGCGCTGGTCAACCTGGCCGCGATCATCCCGCTCGGCGTCGTCGCGTTCCGCCTGCTCGCCGACTATCGCGCTCAGCGCGGTGCGGGTGCGGACCCCGTGTATGTGCACCGTGCCGACATCGCCGACCCGGCGGGCGTGCAGTGCTGGCAGGCAACGATTGCGTCGAGCTTGCCCGGCAAACCCGCCCATTAGTGGTAGGCATGGGAAATGGCGAAACAGTGGACCGAAACGGCCGATATCGCGCTGCGCGCCGACGGTCAGCGCGTCGCTGATCTGGACACCTCGAGCACGCCGGGCTTCACCGGCGGCAAGCGCCTCGGCAAGGAACTGCTCGCCGAACGGGCGACGGTGCTCTCGGTCTTGCAGGAGAAGCTGTTCGCGCACGGTCGCACCGGTGGACAGCGCAGCGTGCTGCTGATCTTGCAGGGCATGGACACCGCGGGTAAGGGCGGCATCGTGCGCCACGTCATCGGGTCGGTCGACCCGCAGGGCGTCGACCACGCGTCGTTCGGCGTGCCCACCGAGCTGGAGAAGCAGCACGATTTCCTGTGGCGCATCCGCAACAAGCTGCCCGCCCACGGCCAGATCGGCGTCTTCGACCGCTCCCACTACGAGGACGTGCTGGTGGTGCGGGTGCACGACCTCGTGCCGCAGGCGGAGTGGGAACAGCGCTACGACCAGATCAACGCGTTCGAGAAGGAGATCGCCGACGCGGGCACCACCATCGTGAAGGTCGCGATGTTCGTCTCCCTCGACGAGCAGAAGAGCCGGCTGCGCGAACGGCTGGAACGCCCGGACAAATACTGGAAGTTCAACCCCTCCGACATCACCGAACGCGCCTACTGGCCCGAATATCAGAAGGCGTACCAGGCCGTTCTCGACCGCACCAACACCGATTACGCGCCCTGGCACGTGCTGCCGTCGGACCACAAGTGGTACGCCCGCCTCGCGGTCACCGAATTGCTGATCGCCGCGTTGGCGCAGATGGAACTCGACTGGCCGCCCGCCGACTTCGATATCGCCGAGCAGTTGCGTCGACTCGACGAGTCCTGAATACGGGCAAGACGCGCATTGCGGAAACTCTCAGGTTCGGCCCGCATGATGTTCCCGGTGGGGAGCCAACGAGCGAAAGGCGTGTGACGACGGTGAGCACGGGCAAGAGTCCCTCGGGCAGGAATCCGCTGGCGGCGGCCGAGGCGGCCGACAAGAAGCGCAAGATCGCGATCCAGGCCGGCGTCGCCGCCGTCCTGGTCGCGCTGGTCGCGGCCATCGGCATCGGCATCGCGGTGAACAAGTCCGATTCCGACAAGGAATCGTCGACGACCTCGGCGGCGCAGCTGCCCGCGACGGGCGGGGCGGTCACCGAGACCGGCACGGTCGTGATCGGCAATCCCGATGCCAAGGTCAAGGTGCGCGTGGTCGCCGACCTCCAGTGCCCGGCCTGCAAGCAATTCGAGGCAGCCAACGGTGCGACACTCGCCAAGGCCGCCGCCGACGGCACCGCCTCCGTCGAGTACCAGATCATCTCGTTCCTCGACAAGGCCTCGACCAACCAGTACTCCTCGCGTGCGGCCAACGCGTCGTTCTGCGTGGCGAAGTCGGACACCACCAAGTACCAGGCCTGGTTGCAGACCATGTTCGAGAAGCAGCCCGCCGAGGGCGGTGCGGGCCTGAGCAACGACGAGCTCATCAAGATCGCCACCGACGCGGGGTACACCGATCCGGCCGTGGCGACCTGCATCAACGACAAGCCGTACAACGACTACATCCAGCAGGTCACCCAGACCACGCTGCAGAGTGGCGTGAAGTCCACGCCGTCGGTGTACATCAACGGCCAGCTGAACCAGACCGACGCGATCTTCACCGAGAACGGCCTGGCCCCCGTGATCGCTGACGCGGCGAAGTGATCACCGCCCCCGCCCGCTCGGCCTGGCTGCTGCTGATCGCCGGGCTGGCGGGCTGGCTGGCGTCGTTCACGCTCACCGTCGAACGGTTCAAGCTGTTCGTCGACCCGAATTACGTGACCTCGTGCAGCATCAACTCGGTGCTGTCGTGCGGGTCGATCATGAAGACCGACCAGGCCGCGGTCTTCGGTTTCCCCAACCCGCTCATCGGCGTCGTCGGGTTCTCGGTGGTGGTGACCCTCGCCGTGCTGTCGGTGGTCGGCGTGGGCTTCCCACGCTGGATCTGGGGCGGGCTGTGGATCGGCACCGTGCTCGGCATCGCCGGACTGTGCTGGCTGATCTTCCAGAGCCTGTACCGGATCAACGCGCTGTGCCCGTACTGCATGGTGGTGTGGGTGGCGGTGCCGGTGCTGTTCGCGGTGACCACGCAGGAACTGTGGGGCCGGTCGCGCGGTGCGATGGGAATCCTCGCCGAATGGCGCTGGACCCTGGTTGTGGTGTTCTACGCGGTGGTGCTGCTGCTGGTGTTCCTGAAGTTCCAGGACTACTGGCTAAGCCTGGTCTGACACCGGCTTGGTGGCGTCCACGTATTGCATGAAACGGTGGACGCGCTGGTCGATTTCGGTCAGGCCCGCGCGGGCGAACAGCTTCGGGAAGGTATCGCGGTCGAACAGGCGAAGGCCGCTCAGGCTCGCGGCCAGGCTGCTCGCCGAGCCGAAGAGGTTGTCCTCGGCATAGCTGGTGCTGATCGCGATGCGGCCGCCCGGGGCGAGGACGCGGATCATCTCGCGGGTGGCGACCAGCGGATCGGGGATCAGGTAGAGGGCGCCGAAACAGCAGACGGCGTCGAAGGTCCCGTCGGCGAACGGCAGCATGCGCGCGTCGCCGCGGACATAACCAACGCGCGGGCTCGCGTTGTCGGTCGCGGCCTTGGCCAGCATCGGCGCCGAGTAGTCCAGGCCGGTGACGAAACCGCCCTTTGTCAGGTACTCGCTGAGGTAGCCGGTGAAATTACCTGGGCCGCACGCCACATCGAGCACCTTCATGGGGCCGCTCAGCCGCAGGGCACCGACCGCTTCGTGGCGGTCGGTGCCGGTGGTCCGGCCGCTGGCGAGGTAGAACAGCGTGGGTCGCCACGCGTGCTCGTACACCGCGGCCAGCGCCGGGGCGTTCATGGTCCTGCGCGCGAGATTCACCGGCGCGCGACCTCGATGGTCATCCCGGCCTCGCGCAGCCGCGTGGTGAGCGCCTCGCCCATCGCCGACGCGGGGGTGAGCACGCCCGCGCGCTCGGGCAGGGTGTCGAAGGCCAGGCTCAGGCCGCTCTGGCCGAGCAGTACGGCGGTGGCCTGGTAACCGGGATCGCCCGTGCCGGAGAAGGTGGCCTGATACTTGGCGCCGGAGCTGGTGCGGGCGAAGGTCTTCATGGTGAACCACCCACTGCGGCGGGCCTTTTCGCTGGGGCCGGTGCCGGGCTTGGGCAGAATCCGGTCGAGCAGCTTACGGCCGAGCGAAACTCTCGACAGGACCGCGCCCGAGGCCATGCCCGCCACGATGCCGCCCGCGATACCCGCGGCGACCAGCGGCGCGGCGGCCGAGGTGCCCGCGTTCATCACCTCGCGGTAGCGGAACTGCTTGCCGTAGACCCAGCCGAGCAGGCCGTTGGTGCGGCGCACGACCTTGGTGTTGTGCGAGGCCATCACGAACGTGGTGACCCAGCCGTCCAGACCGGGGTCGATGCTGTCGGCGCGGGCCAGCGCCAGATCGGACTGGCGGCCGACATCGGGTTCCATGCTGCGATCCGGGCTCAGCGAATACGGGTGGGCCAGGATCTTGCCGCGCGCGGAGTCGGCCGCCACGTCCTCCCACATGGCACGCCCGGAATCGATGGTGCCGCCGCTCGCGCCGCCCTTGAGATAGGCGACCAGGGTGGTGTCCTCGAGCTCGCCGGTGTCGTCGGCGATCGTGGCCCGGTAGATCTCGTACACGCTCAGGTCGGACGGAATCGAGTCGTAGCCACAGGAATTCACGATCTTGGCGCCCGAGTCGACCGCGGTCTGCTCGTACTTCTCGATGGCGTCGTGGATGAACAGCGGCTCACCGGTGAGGTCGGCGTAGTGGGTGCCTGCCGCGGCACACGCGCCCAGCAGGGGCATGCCGTAGCGCAGGTACGGTCCGACAGTGGTGACCACGACCTTGGTGCGCTCGGCCATCGAGGCCAGCGACGCGGGGTCGCTGGAATCGGCGACGACGAGTTCCCATGTCGCGGCGGCGGGCCCGAGCTCGTCGCGAGTGGCGGCGAGCTTGCTCGCCGAACGGCCGGCCAGGGCGATCCTGGCGTCGGCCGGGGCCGCGGTGAGCAGGTATTCGGCGGTGAGTTTGCCGACGAAACCTGTTGCGCCGAACAGGATCAGGTCGAACTCACGGTGCTGCGGCATGACGCGCCTTTCGAAAGATGATTCAGGGCTTGGTGGCCGGTGCGCTCGCCTTGCGGGGGGCACGAGTCTTCTTCACCGGTTTCGGTGGATGAGTGGCGAGCCAATCACGATGGGCCAGACCGAGTTCGGTGACCGGCTGATCGCCGTAGAGCCATTCCCTGGCGACCAGATGCCAGTTGTTGGTGCTGTCGAGCTGGCCGAGCATGCCGAAGGTGAGGAAGTCGGCGCGGCGCGAGAACAGGTGTTCGGGCGGCAGATTCTGCTGCTTCATGCCGGTGAACTCGCTGGCCCTCGGGTCGACGGCGAGCAGGAACGCGCCACTGGCCAGTTCCGGGGTGATGGTGAGTTCCTCGTCCACCAGACACCATTCCGAGGCGGCGAGCACGTATTCGAGGCATTCCTCGGCGCCGATCTCCTCGGGCGAATCGATCACGCCGCGATCGATCATCAGCTGGCGCAGGTCTTCCGCGCGATCCTCGGCGGCCGCGCGCAGGCACTGGATCTCGAATCCGACCAGCTTGGGGTCCATCCGGTTGAACAACCCGAAATCGAGGAAGGCGACCCGGCCGTCCCTGGCGAGCAGCACATTGCCCGGGTGCGGGTCGCCACAGAACTCGTTGAAGCTGAACAGCGAGCCGACGTAGAAGCGGTAGATGATCTCGCCGACCCGGTTACGTACCGCGGCGGGCATTTTCCGCACCTCGTCGAAGCCGTCGCCGTCGATGAACTCGCTGACCAGCACGCGGGTGGTCGACAGCTCCGGCACCGAGGACGGCACCACGATGAACGGGTGGTCGCGGTACAGGTGCGCGATCTCGGCCTGCGTGGCGGCTTCGGCCTGGTAGTCGAGCTCGCTCTCCATGTTCAGTTTCAGCTCGTCGAGCACCGCGGGGGTGATCCACGGCATCGCCGAGGCGAGCACCCGGCGGAACATGGTGAGGTTCTTCAGATCCGCGCGCACGGCGGCGTCGACACCGGGGTACTGGACCTTCACCGCGACAGCACGGCCGTCGTTCAGCGTGGCCCGGTACACCTGGCCGATCGAGGCGGCGGCGATCGGCTCCGGATCGAATTCGGCGAAGATCTCCGCCAGCGGGGCACCGAAATCCTGCTCGATCACCGTGCGCATGGACTCGAACGACACCGTGGGTGCGGCGTTGCGCAGCACGGCCAGGCGCTGCTGGAACCGCTCGCGATGGTTCTCCGGCACCAGATCCAGGTCGAGCACCGACATCATCTGGCCCAGCTTCATGGCGACGCCCTTCATGGTGCCCAGCACCATGACCACCTGTTCGGTGGTGCGGATCATCGACTCCTCGGCCATCCGCGCGCGCACGGCCTCCGAGCGGCCGCGCATCGATAATCTGGTCTTCTTCGAGCGGATGACCGACCCCGCCGCGACTGCCCCCAGCTTCGTCCCGCGGGCAAGCCGGGAAGTCGGCACGTTCTTCGCCATCGAGATACCTCCGTTGGTGCCGACGCGCACGGCGGTGACACAAGCCACAGCGTCCCGCCCGGGTTCAGCGTAGCCAACCGTGCGCCGTTGTCGAGCCCGGCTCCCTCGAACGCGGGAAATCCCAGCTCAGGGCGACTGTTGCGGCATTTCGGGCAGCGGATGCGGCTGCGCGGTGAAGATCTCGGGTGAGCCACCCGCGCGGGCCATGCCCTCGATCGCACTCCAGGCCATCATCGTGAGGTAGTCGATGACGTCCTGACGCGGCATGGCCTTGTCGGTGGTGGTCCACCAGTGGGTGGCCAGCTGGATGCCGCCGACCAGCACGTACGACCACAGCATCGCGCCCTCGGTGCGGATGCCCTTGGCGCCGGCCCGGTCGACCAGCACCGTGGTGACCACCTCGGCGAAGAGGCGCTCGAACTCCGCGAGCGAGGACTTGTCGCCCGCGGCATTGCTCATGATGAACCGGTAGACCTCGGGGTCGTCGTCGACGGTGCCGACGTATTCGGTCATCGCGGCGCGCACGAGCTGGTATTCGTCGGCGTCGAGACTGATCGCGCCGTACACCCGGGGTAGCAGCGTGGTTTCGATGAACCGCTGCATGGTGGCGTGGACCAGGTCGTTCTTGTCCGCGAAGTAGCGGTACAGCACGGTCTTGGACACGCCGATCTCGGTGGCGATCTCGTCCATGCCCGCCTGGCTGCCCCGCGCGCGGATGGCGTTGAGCGTGCCGTCGACCAGTTCCTCGCGGCGGTCGATCTTGTGCTGTCGCCACCGACGTTTGCGGCCGTCAGCCTGGCCGCCGCCGCGCACTCCTGCTCGGCTCGACTGCTCGCCGATCTCGACAAGGTCTTCGGTGGACAGAACAGCCCCCTCGTATCGATGTTGGCGTCTTTAGTCAACAGCTTAGGCGCGCCGGTGTGGGGTGGCGCTCCTTTGGCCCACGTTGCGGCATTTACCACACTCGAGTGCTTACGCGCGCGTACGACAAACCGCGCGGTTCGCCGTGTCGTGGGCGACGCCACGCGGGGTTGGCGGCGGCGCACTCGCCGTGCGCACAGCAGAATGGGTGCTATGGAGAAATCTCCCGGCAACACGGCGGTTCTCACGCCGCGCACCGAGCCCGCCGCACAGCCCGCCGGCTTCGCGGTGATGACCGACGAGGCGGGCAAAAAACGTGACCTGTTCAAGATGAAGGCACTGGCGACCAGCTTCCTGCTGGTGGCCAGTGTGATCTACCTGCTGTGCCGCTGGCTCGAATCGCGTGGCGGCGGTGGCGAGTGGGTGGGCTATGTCCGCGCGGCCTCGGAGGCGGGCATGGTCGGCGCACTGGCCGACTGGTTCGCGGTCACCGCGCTGTTCAAGCACCCGCTGGGTCTGCCGATCCCGCACACCGCGATCATCCGTAAGAAGAAGGACCAGCTCGGCGAGAGCCTGGGCGCCTTCGTCGGCACCAACTTCCTCGCCCCCGACGTGGTCTCGGCGCGCCTGGACTCGGCGCAGATCTCGCTGCGCGTGGGCCGGTGGATGGCCGATCCGGCGCACGCGGCGCGGGTGGCGCAGGAGAGCGCGACGATCCTGACCGCGGTGGTCAACACCCTGCGCGACGAGGACGTCGAGCAGATCATCGACAACACCATCGTCAAGCGGATCGCCGAACCGCTGTGGGGGCCGCCGCTGGGCCGGGTGCTCTCGGAGATGATCGCCGACAACCGGCAGCGGCCGCTGATCGACCTGCTGGCCGAGCGCGCGCATCAGTGGGCGCTGGGTTCCCAGGACACGATCGACCGGATCGTGGTGCGCGATGCGCCGCAATGGGCGCCGAAATTTGTCAATACTTTGCTGTCGGAGCGAATTTATCGGGAACTCGTCGAGTTCACCTGGAAGGTGCGCTCCGATCCTGAACACGAATTGCGGCGGGCCGCCGATCGCTTTCTCCAGGATTTCGCCGAGGACCTGCAACACGACGACGCGATGATCGCCAAGGCGGAGAAGGTCAAGGCCGAGATCATGGGCCGTGAGCAGATCACCGGAATGGCCGAGGCCACCTGGCGGGCGGCGAAGCGGTTGATCTTGGAATCGGCCGAAGACCCGGATTCCACCCTTCGCCGCAAGGTGGCCGAGAATGTGCAGCAGCTCGGCGAGCGCCTCCGCGACGACCCGGAGATGCGTGGCAAAGTGGACGGGTGGATCGATCGCGGTGCTCGCTATCTGGTCGGTAACTACTCCGCGGAGATCACGACATTGGTGACCGATACGGTCGCGCGCTGGGACGCCGACGAGGCGAGCAGGAAGATCGAATTGCAGGTCGGTCGGGATCTGCAATTCATCCGGATCAACGGCACGGTCGTCGGCTCGCTCGCCGGCCTGGCCATCTACACGATCTCGCAGCTGCTGTTCCACTGAACGACCTGGTAACCGGGGCTGCGTACGCGTTAGCCGACCGGGTGCTAACTGCAGTGCTTGCAATAGCTAGCACCCTGTTCTACTATTGGCCTTACAACGCCAGAAGGTGAGCGATGACAGACCAACCCGAGAGTCGTGTAGCGCACGCGGCTCAAGACATCGGAGGTTTCATCAGGGCACAGCGCGAAGGTGCGCAGGTGTCCCTGCGTCAGCTCGCCGCTCTGGCGGGGGTAAGTAATCCGTACCTGAGCCAAATCGAACGCGGATTACGTAATCCCTCCGCCGAAGTACTCGCGCAGATCGCCAAGGCACTGCGGGTTTCCTCGGAGGTGTTGTATGTGCGGGCAGGATTTCTGGAACAGCGTCCGCACAGCCCGGTCCGTGACGCCCTGCTGGCCGACACTTCGGTGTCCGAGCGGCAGAAACAGGTGTTGCTGGAAATCTATGAGTCGTTTCGCCGGGAAAACGGGGAAGAAGCCGGCTCAGGGGGGAACGAACGAGACACTGACGTTTCGTTCACGACAACTGACACTCCGCCACACCAGGAGACTGAAGACTGATGACCGAGAAGACCGCCACTGTGACCAAGCCGCTGTTCGCCACCGTCGGCGCCGGTGACGCCATCTACGCCGCCGTGAACGACGTCGTCGCCGACGTGCGTGGCCGCGTTGCCACCGCCGACCCGAAGGCCCGCGTCGAAGAGGCCCGCGAGCGCATCGCGAACGTGCCCGCCGACGTGCAGGCCCAGTTCGACACCCTGCGTGACCGTATCTCCGGCCTGCCGTCGGAGCTGCCGGAGGACCTCGCCGAGCTGCGCGAGAAGTTCACCCCCGAAGAGCTGCGCAAGCTGGCCGAGCAGTACTACCGCCAGGCGCTCGACATCTACGCCGATCTCGCCGTTCGCGGCGAGGAGACCGTCGACCGGCTGCGTGCCAACCAGGCCGTCGACGAGCAGATCGGCCGCGTCGAGAACCTCTACAAGGATGCCTCCGCTCGCGCCGAGGATGCCCTGACCAAGGTCAACGACCTGCTGGGCCGCACCAAGGCCGAGGCCGAGGCCGTGGCCGACAAGGTCGACGCCGTGGTCGAGGCCGAGGTCGTCGCCGTCACCACCGAGCCGGCTCCGGCCAAGGCTCCCGTCGCCAAGAAGGCTCCGGCCAAGAAGGCCGCTCCGGCCAAGAAGGCCGCCGCGCCCAAGAAGGTCTAGCCTT
>NZ_JBHWZY010000080.1:0-13771 GCF_042727815.1 Nocardia sp. NPDC060220 | reverse complement strand
TCCCCCGAGTGGGCCGCGGGCACGATCGTGCGCGCCCTCACCGAACGTCCCAAACGCATCGATGTTCCCCTCGGCACCCTCGCCGAATACGGCGGCATCATCACCCCCAAACTCCGCGACCGCATCCTGCACCGCTACTACCGCGCACTGCCGGATTCCCCTGCGGCCAAGGGCGAATCGGCCGAAGACACCCCGGCCCCCGCACCGGCACCCCGGGCAGATCCGAAAACCCCTTCCGCCGCCCGAAAAGCCACCGGCACCGCCCTGCGCCGCGCGGCCCGCTGGGTACCCGGCACACACTGGTGACCCCCGCGTAGTCACTCGGTTCGTCTCGCACCCACATGGATTCAGTGCTGCCGGGTCCGCCACGATTCACTGCAGGTCGAGGGTGAAGTGGTGGGCGGTGATGGTCAGATGACGGCGCATATAGAGACGGTGGGCGGCGGCTCGGGTAGGACCGACGCCGGAGTCCAGGTGGACCCCCGTGCACCGCAGACGCCGAGCTTCGGCGGTGAGCCAGTCGAGCAGACGGTCGGCATGGCCTCGACCGCGCGCCACGGGAAGGGTGGAGACATCGTCGATGTAGAGGTGGTGGCCCCAGGCGGTGGAGTGGGATTCACGGAACCCTGCCACCGATAGTGCCGCGGGGGAACCCGTTTCGAAGACCCCGATGAGACGGTAGCCCGCGGGGCGGAGTTCGTTATCGATGAACTCGGTCAGGCGCGATGCCGTCTCCCACCGTGGGCGAAGCTCCAGCAGAGCCGGGCCCGCCAGCTCGGTTTCGTCCTCGCCGATTTCCCGGATGTCGATCATGGAGTCGACGTTAAGCCCGTCGGACGACGTGCGGGAGGGCCACCGCGCCGTAGTTCCAGTAGTCCACTGTGAAGCTTGCCCAGAAGCCGAGTCGTCCGCAGTCGATGAGTCAGCGATCCGTGGGACGTTCGGACTGCGCGCGAGACAGCGCGGGAAGTTGTTCTATCGCAGCGGGTTCCAAGTAGGTGGCCGGTTTGGGGGCGGCACCGCAGCTGGCTTGGCGCGGGGCGGCGGGGACGGTGCGGGCGGTGACGCGCCAGCGGCGGCCGTCGCGGTGAGTGACGATGGCGGCGCCCGCCACGGTCGGGTCGTGCGTGGGGGCCGGGTCGGGCTGAACGGTGAGAGCGGTGGCATCGGCCGGGACCTGCTCGCGCACAGCCACTTCGGCGAGCTGGGAGATCGGGGGGTAGCAGCTGCGGCCGCGGAGACCGGTCAGGGAGACCTCGTCGACGTCGGCCGCCGCGAGCATCGCCTTGGCGGCAGTGGCGTCGACGCGGCCGTAGGTGAGGCCGGAGGGAAGCAGGACGACCGCGGGGGCGAAGCGGTGACCACCGGTGTGCGAGGCCTCCCAGACCCGGCCCGGGTAGTCGGCGGCGAGGGCGGCGGCGATCGGGCGGCCCAGCAGGGCACAGCACTGGTCGCGTTTGCCGTGCGCGCAGACCAGGACCACCGGATCGTCCACGCGCACACCGATTCCCGGCGCCGGACCGTCGACGAGATGCAGGTCGATGTCGAAGAGCTGGCGCAAGTCGGTGATCTCGAACCGCTCACACCAGGAGCCCTCCGGCCGCGAACTGACCAGCAGCACAGTGCGGGTACCGGTGAACTCGTTGCGGCCGGGGCGGCGGATCAGCGTCGGCCGGACCTGCGCCGCCGACGTACGCGCCGCGAGTTCGGCGGTGATCTCCGGACCGAGCACTTCGTCACCGATCACATCACCGCCCCACGCACCGGGATGCTCGATACACAGCCATCCGGTGAAATGTCCCGCGGTACCGAGCAGCGGAAGATCGGCAGCGGCCGCCGTACACAGCATGCCCTCGAACGGGTTCACAGCGCTCCTCCCACGACCGAGCCTTCCGGGACTGTCCCGGACAAGCGTCGTTTCACTCTAGAACCGGGGCGGTGGGCTACTCGTAGACGCCCTCGGCGTGCCAGTGCATCGCGTCGTAGACGAGCAGGACGGCGCGGATCTCGGTGGGGTCGGCATCGAGCTGGACTTGGACGCGTACGGCCAGGGAGGTGGGCTCGGCCGTGGACCACCAGCGTTCGGTGATCGGCCAGGGGCCCGCCCAGCCCAGCAGCGCCCACTGCTTGCTGCCCCAGCGCAGACGGGTGGGGACGGCGGTGAACAGGCCGCGATCGGTGACCAGGACGGGGGCGCCGTCGGCGGCGGTCAGGTGCACGACCGGGCGGTGCAGCAGGAGCAGTGTGGGAGCGGGTTCGGGGAGACGACCCGGCCAGGGCTGGGTGGGGTCGGCGGCGGGGGTCAGCTCGTCACCGAGGGCGATCATGGTGATGCGTTCGGCGGGCCCGCGCCCGCCGCTGAGCACGCCGATGCGGACCGCTTCGCCACCGAGCAGCCCCTGCACGCGGACCAGGGCGCGGCGGGCGCGCTCGGTCTCCTCACCCTCACCACCCCACAGACCGAGTTGCAGCGCACCGGCGGCGACCACCTCGACCGGTTCCAGGGTGAGCGCGACGATCGGGCCGGTGGGGCGGGCGCGGCGGGTGAGCCAGCCGTCGAGTTGCCAGCGGACGCGGTCGGCGGTGTCGGCGGGGGTGAGTGGGCGAGCACAGCGCCAGATCCTGGTGAGCTCCTCACCCGTCTCGGTGCGCGCGGTCACGGCGAGCCGGGTGCACGCCACCCCCGCCGCCGACAGCACCGCGTGCAGCCGGGTGGACAGCTGCCTGCCCGCGAAGGCGGCCGCGTCGACCCGATCGATGGGCGGATCGCAGGCCAGCTCGACGGTCAGTTCCGGAGCGGGGCGGCGCGCCGACGGTGGACGTTCCGGCAGGGCGCGGGCGGTGCGATGGGCAAGCACGGCGTCGGCGCCGAACCGGGAGGCCACTTCGGCAGGAGACAGGCGCGCGAAGTCGCCGATGCGGCGCAAACCCAAGCGGCGCAACAGGTCGACCAGCTCCGCGCGCTGCGGTGCGGCCAGGCTCGGCTCCACCGCCAGCTCCGCGACCGGGAGCCCAGCGAGGTACTCCGCGCCCTCCCCCGGCGCCACGATCGCCCCGCGCCGTGCCGCAATCACCGCTGTCGACATGGCATCGGCGATCCCGATCTGCGCCTCGGCTCCCGCCACGGCGACCGCGTCGATCAACCGCACCACCGCGGCCTCCTCGGAGCCGAAATACCGTGCGGCACCGCGTGCCCCGAGCACGATGAGCCCGGGCCGCAACACCTCGACGCCCGGCACCGTCTCGTCGACAGCGCCGACCACCGGCTCGAACAATCGCGCATCTCGATCCGGATCATCCTGCACGACAACAAGTTCCGGGCAACATCCCTGCGCATCCCGCCGTCGCATCCCCCGCCGCACACCCTCGGCCCGCGCGATCGCCGAACACGCCACCACCGAACTTCCCCGCAACACCGCGATCGGTCGCTCCGCCGACACTCCCTCCACCGCGGCCGCCGCCACCGCGGGCCAGTCCAGGCACCACACCGCGAGCACCCGCTCAACGCGCGTCACGACGACGCCACCGATCCACACGCCACGCCACGTCCGAACGAGCTACCCACCACGAATGCGGTGGGCGATCGGTAACCGCAACGGCGTGCCGAGAGCGACTCGGGAACGAACGGGAGACCCGCGGCGATCGTCCGGGCGGCCGCCGGACAGTCGGTAGGTCTCCTCACGCCCATCGGCCGGAACCTGACAACGGCCCGGCGGTCATGAGACGGCCTCGTGTAGCGCGGTGACTTCCGGTGCACCGCTGACGGTTTCGCGGGGCAGCCATTCGGTGCGGCCGACCTGGGCGCACAGGTCCATACGGCCGTGGCGGGTCTGGCCGGCCTTGGCGCTCACGCGCACGTCGAGGCAGACCGAGCGCAAGCGGCCGCGACCGGGGCCGAGGCCGCGGTACCCGGTGACGCGGGAGTCCAGGCGCAGAGTCGGGTTGGCCCATTCGCCCGCGACCACCAGGGTGGCACCGCGATTGCGGGCGCGGGCGGCGAGGACGCGGCAACGCGACGGAGGAACAGCGAGGCCACCGAGGCCGAGGACTACCAGGTCGAGGCCGTCGAGCAGGACCGCGGCCACTTCGGCGGGGTCGGGGCCGGGGTCGGTGATCACCGCCAACCGGGACAGCTCGGCACCCATCTCGGCAGCGGCCAGCAAACCGAGCCGGGGCAGGCCGACGACCGCGGCGTGGCCGCCGCTCCCGGTAACGGCGGCGAGCATTCCCGTCAGCAAGGAGTGTGCGCCGGTGTAGGCGACGACCGCGCCTTTCGGCAGCCCACCATCGGGCAACAGATCGGCGAGTGGAGGCGGAACAGGCAGTAGATCTCGGCGTAGTGGCTGCTCACGTGGCATATGCCCGGTCGCGGACTCACCACGGCCCGGGACCGCGGCCATCCGCCTGCGCAGCTCGTCGATCATGCCCGCATCGGGCGACAACGCTTCCGAACCCATCAACACCACCTACTTCCACGATGGACCCGCGAGCGGAAAACCGCCCTGCGCCGAAACGGCAGCACCGTTTCAGCTATCGATCGTATTCGAATATACGTTCGATAGCGACCAGCGTGACACCCACCCCCACCCCGTGTCCACCGCGCAGCACCCCGGAGATCCCGGCCAGTCAGCGCCATATTCGGCTACCCTCGCACCCGTGACCGAACGTGCTCGTCCCCATATCGGCCCCGACTACCTGGTCGCGGGTCGCTACCGCCTGCAGTCCAAGCTGGGCGGGGGTGGCATGGGTGCGGTCTGGCTCGCGACCGATCGGTTGCTGAACCGGGAAGTCGCGATCAAGCAGGTGCTGTCCACCGCGGGACTGAGCGCGGCCGAGGCCGAGCGAATCCGCAGCAGCATCGTGCACGAGGGCCGGGTGGCCGCCAAGCTGTCGCACATCCACGCCGTGGCCGTGCACGACGTGGTGATCGAGGCGGGCGAGCCGTGGCTCGTCATGGAGTACTTACCCTCGCGCAGCGTGGCCAAGGCGCTCGCGCTGGTCGACACGCTGCCCGCGGTCGAGGTCGCCCAGATCGGCGCGCAGGTCGCCGACGCGCTGGCCGCCGCGCACGCCGCGGGCATCGTGCACCGCGATATCAAGCCGGGCAACATCCTCGTCGCCGACCGCGGCAACAGTGTGGGCCTGGCCAAACTCAGCGACTTCGGCATCTCGCGCGGCGCCGGCGACACCCAGGGTGACGAACCCGACGGTGTGATCACCGGCACCCCTGCCTACCTGCCGCCCGAGGTCGCGCGCGGCGCCCGGCCCACCGAGGCCAGCGACGTGTTCTCCCTCGGCGCCACCCTCTACACCGCACTCGAAGGCCAGCCGCCGTTCGGTTTCGACTCCGACGAGCACGACGTCGTCGCCGCGGCCGCGATGGGCCGGATCATCCCGCCCACCCGCAGCGGCATCCTCACCCAGCCGCTGCTGCACATGCTCGAGCCCGCGCCGCAGCGCCGCCCCACCATGGCCGAGGCCCGCGACGAAATCCTCACCGCCGCCTTCGGACCCGGCACCGGCGCCTACATCCTCGGTGTGCCGCTGCGCACCGAGGACGGCACCATCCCGGCCTGGTCCACCCGTAACTCCGCCAGCGGCCTGCGTAGCCACAATTCCTCCCCCCTCCCGCGCCCGCACCGCGCGCCGGTGGGCGCCACCGCCGCCGCACCCCAGCAGCGCACCGGCAGCTTCGTCGACAACCTCCCCAACGGCGCCCCCCTCGCCATCGGCGCGGGCGTGCTGATCGGCCTGATCATCCTGATCGCGATCATCATCGCCGTGATGTAGAGCCGAGCTTCACTCGATGCGGCGTCGATGCGCCCATCGAGTCAGCGCGTTCCGGTTCGACTGTTGCGTCTTACGAAGCACATTCGACGCGTGCGTCTCCACGGTCTTCACCGAGATGAACAAGGATTCGGCGATCTCCCGATAGGTGTATCCACGCGCCAGCAAGCGCAGCACCTCCAGCTCGCGCGGGGTGAGTGAATCCAATTCGGGATCGAGCGGCGGCTCGGGGACCGGCGAGCGCCCGGTGAACGAATCGAGCACGAACCCGGCCAGCCGCGGACTGAACACCGCGTCCCCACCCGCGACCCGGCGGATACCGTCGGCCAGCTCGGCACCGGAAATCGTCTTGGTGACGTACCCGCGCGCCCCCGCCCGGATCACCGCGATCACATCCTCGGCCGCGTCGGACACACTCAGCGCCAAACACACCGGCCCCGTGGCGATCCCGCTCAGCACCGCCACTCCACCACCGTCGGGCATGTGGACGTCGAGCAGCACCACGTCCGGCTTCGTGGCATCGATCCCGGCGATCGCCTCGGCCACCGCCCCGGCCTCACCGACGACCTCCATGTCGGTCTCCCGGCTCAGCTCGGCCCGCACCCCCGACCGGAAAACCGCGTGATCGTCGACCAGGAACACCCGCACACTCACTACCAGACTCCTCATTCGAACCGCTCGATCGACCTGCTGTCATCGGTACCACACCGCGGCGTCCGGGCGCCGAGATCGGCCCGGGTCGGTGCGATCGCGCTCAGTGATCGGCCGGATGGTCCCGCGTCGGCGCGTGGTCATCCGGGCCTGCGGTGGTCGGCGCGTCGTCGCTCGCGACCTCGTCCGGCTCGGAGGTCCCGGAGTCGGTGCGCGGCATGACGATCCGCACCTCCGTGCCACGCCCGAGGGTCGAGTCGATCACGGCGGTACCGCCACGGCGCTCGATTCTGGCACAGATCGACTTGGCCACCCCGCGCCGATCGGCAGGCACCGCCGACACGTCGAAACCGGCGCCACGGTCGCGCACGAAGATGCTCACCTGGTGGGGTTCGGTCTCGGCGAACAGGTCGATCTCGGGGACCTCGGCGTGCTTGGCGGCGTTGACCAGCGCCTCACGGGTGGCGCCGAGCAGGGCGGTGAAATGCTCCTTGGGCAGGCCCGCGCCGGTGTCGCCGGGGTCCATCGCCACATCGCCGACGGTGACCGGGGTGACCTTCACACCGTGCTGGTCCTCCACCTCGCCCGCGATGGTGCGCAGCGCGGTGGCCAGGCTCGACTGGGCGGGTGCGGTGTCGTCGAAGAGCCACTTGCGCAGTTCACGCTCCTGACTGCGGGCCAGGCGAAGCACCTCCTGCGGATCCTCGGCCTGGCGCTGGATCAGCGCGAGCGTCTGCAATACCGAATCGTGCAGGTGCGAGGCGATCTCCTCGCGTTCCTCGTTGCGGATGCGGGCGCCGCGCTCGGCATTGAGCGCGCGGACCATGCGCAGCCACAGCGGCACCGTCAGCAGACCCGCGCCGACCAGGGTGACCGCCACCGCGATCAGCGCCGACCCGAGCGAACTGAGATCGATCCTGGCCAGCACCACCACACCGAGCCCGACCACGATCAGCGTCGCCCCGGCCACGATGCGCGACCAGGTGACCACCGAGGGTCGCGCGGGCAGCCCGAACAGGGCCCGCGGCCCCGGCGCGGCGACATCGTATTCGCGCCACACCAGCGCGGCGCCGACCGCCACCACCACGATCGGCGCGATCACCTTCGCCGCGGTCCCCTGGAACAACCACCCCACCGTCACCGCGAGTCCGAGCCCGAGCAGGGCGAGCCCGATCGCCTGCCTGCGCTCGTCACCGGTCGGTTTCGCCGCGTCCGCGCCACCGGGAGTGAAGATCCACAGCAGCCCGTACGCCACCAGTCCCGCGCCGACCAGCGCGGACAGCAATACGAACGCCAGCCGCACCTTGATCACGTCGACACCGAGATGGTCGGCCAGACCACCCGCGACTCCACCCACCACCCGCCCACCACTGCGGCGGACCAGGCGCGGGGTCTCCGGCATCGGCGCACCCACCGGCTCGGGGCCGGGGACGGGCAGCATGGGCCGATAGCCGCGCGGCACGCCATAACCCTGCGGATACTGGGCGTAACCCGGCGCGCTCCGATACTGCGGCGGCGGCGCGTAGTGCTGCGGCGGCCCATAGACCACCGGCTCACCCCCGAACGAGCGCTCTACGAAACCACGCGGCCGGTGCCAACCGAACCGCGGATTCGCCGCTGCGCCCGGGCCGTCGGAAGGCCCGTGGGTGGCGTTGTTCCCGGCGGCGGCGCCGGGCCCGGACGGGGTCGCGGACCCCTGGGCGGCAGTGCGGGCGGAAACAGACGGATCCATGCTCTCGATACTGGCACGCATCGCGTGGGGTGGGCATCGGGAACATCCCTGAGATCAAATTATCAGGGTTACCCCCGATGTGCGGAAGGGGCGGCTCGGCACACCATGGATGGCATGAGCAGAACGAGCTTCGCCGACCAGGTTCACCAGATGTGGCAGACGCGGCCCGTCCGGCTGCCTCGGCAAGGGCCGATCGCCGGGGTGGCGGCGGGGTTCGGGTTGCGGTACGGGGTGGATCCGGTGCTCGTGCGGGTGGCCTTCGTGGTGTCGACGATCTTCGGCGGGGCCGGGATCGTGCTGTACCTGCTGGCCTGGCTGGTGCTGGGGTCGGCGGGCAACGAGATGTCGGCGGCGCAGGCCCTGTCGGCCCACGATCGAGGTTCGCATTCGCAGACCAAGACGATCGTGTTGATCGTCGCGTTGGCTATCGCCGTGTCGACCATGGGGCCGATCGGGCTGGGAATGGGCGGGTCCGGGGTGGTCAGCATGGGGCTGATGCTCGCAGGCTGGTGGATGCTGTATCTGCGTCATCCTGAGCTGCCCGCGGGATTCGACGCCTACCGCGCTCCGCTCGGCACGACGGGCTACCCGGGCGCGGGCTACCCGACCGGGGTCCCGGTGCGCGGCTACCCGTACAACCCGGAGGTGCCGCCGACGGGGATGTACACGCCCTACACCAAACTCCCCGACGCCTACGTTCCCGATCCGGCGCTCGCCCGCGAGGAAACCCGCACGGCCACCGCCGAATCCGCGCCGCTGCTGCGAGTCGACGCGACCGACACGGTCGTCCTGCACAAGGACATCGACGAATCGGGCAGCGCTGCTGTGGATTCCGTCGAGACCACCCGGATCACCGTGACACCGGCCGCCAGCGAACCCGGACAAGAGGATCCGGACAACCGCGAGGTCGCCTCGGACGCGTCGACTCCGCACGCCGTGTCGGATACGAGCGAGCAGGCGGCCGATTCGGTTCCACCCGTCGATCTCGACAAGCGGGCGGACAACCCGACAACCGAGGTCGTCGAGCCGGCCGGCACCGACGAGAGCATGCGGCCCGCCACGCAACCACAGGCGAACGAAACCGGCGCCACCGCCGTCCTGCGCAAGGACGTCCCCGGAACCATCTCTCCCGCACCCGAGCCCCCGCGGATCAACGCGCAGGTGCCCAACGGCTGGGACCCGCTCGCTGTCGCCCCCCTCGCCTGGGAACTCCCGGAAGCGGCACCCCGCTACGCACCGGTCGCGCCACCGGCACCGAAACGTCCACGCTCCCGGCTGACCCCGGTCACCATCGGCCTGGCGATCCTGGCCGCGGCGCTGGCGGGTGCGGCAGCGGCATCGGGCGTCGAATGGATGACCCCCGCACGGATCGCGGCGTTCGCCTTGGCCGTAGTCGGACTCGGCCTCGTCGTCGGCGCGTTCCTGCGGCGCGGGTACGGGCTGCTGATCCTCACCGCCCCGCTGGCCGGGTTCGTGGTGCTGGCCTCCCTGATCGGGCCGATCGACTTCAGCGAAACCGCCGTCGGCGACCGTGTCTGGGCGCCGACCTCGGTCACCGAGTTGCAGCCCCGCTACGCCCTCGACATCGGTTCGGGCACGCTGGACCTGCGCGGACTGAACCTCACCGAATCACGCAGCGTCGAAGTCGCGGTGAACATCGGTGACGCGAAAGTGCAACTGCCCGAAGGGATGACGGTGAACACGACGTGTGACATCCGAGTGGCCGATTCCAACTCGACCTGCAAAGACGGACTGAGCGGGCCGAACACCCCCGGCGCACCGGTCCTCGACCTGCACGTCAAGATGCACCTGGGTGACGCGGTGGTGACCCGTGGCTGATCCGACCGGCACCGAGCCCACCCGCCGACCCGCCTTCACCCTGCTGACCATCGGCCTGATCGCACTGGCCGTGAGCGTCTGGGCACTGCTGGGCGCACCCACCCCCGACGACGGCGGGATCCTGCCCATCGGCTGGGGCGTGGTGATCGCGGCCATCGTCATCGGCCTGCTGCTCACGCTGGCCCCCAGCCGTAAACACCACTGACCGAAGACAACTCAGGCAACAGCAATGGCCCGTCATCACGACGGGCCATTGCTGTTGACGGGACCAGTTGAAAGACAAGGGCAATGGACGAATCCGAGAAGAGACCGGAAACCCCACTGGCGAAGGTCCTGCCGCCGGTCACCCACCGGCCGCACGCCGGCGGCTTCCTCCTGGGCAGGCTCCTGCTCACCCAGGCGGCGCCGCCGCGGCCGGCCTAGTTCACTCCCACTCGATGGTGCCCGGCGGCTTGCTCGTCACGTCGAGGACCACGCGGTTGACCTCGGCCACCTCGTTGGTGATGCGCGTCGAGATCCGTTCCAGCACGTCGTAGGGCAGCCGGGTCCAGTCCGCGGTCATCGCGTCCTCGCTCGACACCGGACGCAGCACGATCGGGTGACCGTAGGTGCGGCCGTCGCCCTGCACACCGACCGAACGCACGTCGGCCAGCAGCACGACCGGGCACTGCCAGATCTGCTTGTCCAGGCCGGCCGCGGTGAGCTCCTCGCGGGCGATGGCGTCGGCCTGGCGGAGCAGATCGAGCCGGTCGGCGGTCACCTCGCCGACGATGCGGATCGCGAGGCCGGGGCCCGGGAACGGCTGGCGCGCAACGATTTCCTCGGGCAGCCCGAGTTCACGGCCGACCGCGCGGACCTCGTCCTTGAACAGCAGGCGCAGCGGCTCGACCAGATCGAACTCGAGGTCGTCGGGCAGGCCACCGACATTGTGGTGGCTCTTGATGTTCGCGGTGCCGGTGCCGCCGCCGGATTCGACGACGTCCGGGTACAGGGTGCCCTGGACCAGGAATTCGACCTTCGGTGCGGCACCCGCGGCAGCGCCCTCCTCGAGCACGATGCCCGCCACCGCGTCCTCGAAGGAGCGGATGAACTCGCGGCCGATGATCTTGCGCTTCTCCTCGGGATCGGAGACGCCCTTCAGCTCGCCGAGGAACTTGTCCACCGCGTCGACGGTCACCAGCTTGGCGCCGGTCGCGGCGACGAAGTCCTGCTGGACCTGCTCGCGCTCGCCGGCCCGCAGCAGACCGTGGTCGACGAACACACAGGTGAGCCGGTCGCCGATCGCGCGCTGCACCAGCGCGGCCGCCACGGCGGAGTCGACACCGCCGGACAGGCCACAGATGGCGTGCCCGTCACCGATCTGCTCGCGCACGCTCTCGATCAGCGACTCGGCGATATTGGCCGGGGTCCACTGCGCGGGGATGCCCGCGAGCTCGTGCAGGAAGCGGCTGAGCACCTGCTGGCCGTGCGGGGAATGCAGCACCTCGGGGTGATACTGCACGCCGGCCAGGCGCCGCGCACGGTCCTCGAACGCGGCCACGGGGGCGCCCGCGGTGGTACCGGTGACCTCGAAGCCCTCGGGGGCGTCGGTCACCGCGTCACCGTGCGACATCCACACCGGCTGGATGGTCGGCAGGCCGCCGTGCAGCACACCGCCGTCGATGTTCAGCTCGGTGCGACCGTATTCGCGGGTGCCGGTTTCCGACACGGTGCCGCCGAGCGCCTGTGCCATGGCCTGGAAGCCGTAGCAGATGCCGAACACGGGCACGCCGAGATCGAACAGCCGCGCGTCGAGTTGCGGTGCGCCCTCGGCATACACACTCGACGGACCACCGGACAGGATCACGGCCAACGGCTGCTTGTCGGCGATCTCTTCCACGGTCATCGTGTGAGGAATCACCTCGGAGAACACCCGTGACTCACGCACCCGTCGGGCGATCAGCTGGGCGTACTGCGCGCCGAAGTCGACGACGAGGACCGGTCTCTGAGTATCTGCCACCGCCACAGTTTAGTGACGGGGTGCGACGAGCAAGCAGCGGGCATCGCCGGAGGCCGGACTCGCCGTAGTGACTGTGCACGACGCGCCCCCATTCTTGGGCGTGGCGCGGCGGCTCTGGCTATCCTCGTGCTCGTGCCATTCGCCCGCGCGATCGATGCCGACATCTACTACGAGGACAGCGGTGGCACCGGTCCGGTGGTGTTGCTCGCCCATGAATTCTTCATGGATCGCACGATGTTCGCCTCGCAGCAGGCCGCGCTCGCACCCGAATTCCGGATCGTCGCCTGGGACGCGCGCGGTCACGGCCGCACCAGAGACCAGCGGTTGCCCTTCACCTACTGGACCGCGGCCAGGGACGCGCTGACGGTGCTCGACTCGATCGGCGTCGAACGCGCGATCGTCGGCGGGACGGCGCAAGGGGGCTTCACAGCATTGCGGACCGCGTTGGTCGCACCCGAACGGGTCGCCGCGCTGATCTTGATCAGCACCGAGGCGCACGGGCCGACCCTCGACCAGTCGACCGCCACCCAGCGATTCCTCGACGAGTGGCACGACCGCAGCTCCCGCGAGGAAGCCGCGGGCCGACTGGCCGACTGGCTCATCGGCGACGACACCTGGTACCGCGACATCTGGACCCGCCGCTGGGTCGGCGACGCCCACAGCGGGCTCGACGCCGCCGTCGGCTGCCTACTCGGACGCGACTCGGTACTCGACCGACTACGCGAGATCACCTGCCCGGCACTGATCATCCACGCCACACAGAGCGGCATCGCGGGCGACCGGGCCCGCACGCTGGCGGACGGGCTCACCGCCTCCACCTTCGTGGAGATCGATGGCGCCCGTCTCGCCGTCACGATGACGCACCCGGAACCGGTCAATACCGCGATCTCGCGGTTCCTGCGGGATCGGGTCTCACTGACCCACGTTCGTCAGCGCGGGCGGCCTGTCAGCGGACGCTGAGCCCGACCTTCTGGAATTCCTTGAGGTCGGAGTAGCCGGCCTTGGCCATCGAACGGCGAAGGCCACCGACCAGGTTCAGCGAGCCGAACGGGTCGTCGGAGGGCCCGTAGAGCACGCGCTCGAGGCTCGGACGGGCCGCCGCGCCGTCGGGGCCGTCCAGCCAGGCCTCGTCGACCGGCAGGAACGAACCGCGCGGCACCGAGGGGTGCGCGGTCGCCGAGGGCCAGTACCACCCGCGACCGGGCGCCTCCGCCGACGCCGACAGCGGCACACCGAGCATCACAGCATCGGCGCCACAGGCGATGGCCTTGGCCAGCTGACCCGAGGTGGCCACGTCACCGTCGGCGATGACGTGCACGTACCGGCCGCCGGTCTCGTCGAGGTAATCGCGACGGGCCGCGGCCGCGTCGGCGATCGCGGTCGCCATCGGCACGCCGATGCCGAGCACCTCACCGGTGGTGGTGGCGCCCGGGAACGAGCCGTAGCCGACGATGACACCCGCCGCGCCGGTGCGCATCAGGTGCAGCGCGGTGCGATGATCGCTCACACCACCGGCCACGACCGGCACATCCAGCTCGGCGATGAAGGTCTTGAGGTTGAGCGGCTCCTCGCCACCCACGTGCTCGGCGGAGATGATGGTGCCCTGCACGACCAGCAGGTCGATACCGGCCTGGAGCAGCGCCGGGGTCAGCGCGCGGGCGTTCTGCGGACTCACGCGCACCGAGGTGGTCACCCCGGCCGCCCGGACCTGCGCGACAGCGGCGGCCAGCAGGTCGGGCTGCATCGGCGCGGCGTGCAGTTCC
>NZ_JBHWZY010000079.1:0-13802 GCF_042727815.1 Nocardia sp. NPDC060220 | reverse complement strand
CATCCGGCCCAGGATCGTCGACATCTTGATCGCGGCCTTGGCGTCGTCGCCGATCCGGATGCCGTTGTCGATCGAGAGCGCGGCTTCGATCCGGTCGCCCGCCAGCCGCGTCGACTTCACCGTGCCCACTTCGATGCCCGCGATATCGACACTGTCGCCTTGGCGGAGCCCGGCGGTATGGGCGAACTCGGCGTACACGGTCCGATTGCCCAGGTCGAACTGGGTGAGCGCGCTCGAACCGAACAGCAGGACCACCACCGCCGCGCCCGCGCCGAGGCCGAGCCACCAATGGCGATTGCCCGAATAGCTAGGTATCGCCTGCCACATTCGCTGCACGACGGACACCAGCGGTCGCAGGAGCTCGGGTGGTCGGGGGGAGTTCATTACCGGCATACCTCCGAATGGGAATTGCCACCGATCTGGTTGAACATCCCGGGCGGAAGCAGCACACCCCACAGCGAGACATCCAGACTGCAGACGTAGGAGTTGATGTAGGTGCCGTTGCCGCTGATCCGGGCGAGACCCGCCAGGACGAAAGGCAGTTCGGCGGCGGTGATGTCGAGTCGTGCGCCGTTGGAGATCAGCAGGCGCACACCTTCGTTCGCGGACTGTTGCGCCTGCGCGAGCCCGGGTCTGATCCGGGTGATGAGATCGGCCAGCTGCCTGGTCGACCCCGACGCCTGGTCGACCGCGGTCGCGAGCGTCGTGCCCTGCTCGTAGAGGTCGACCGTCAGCGTGCGGGTCTGGGTGATCAGCGTTTCCAGCTCGCCACTGCGATGGGCCAGACCCTCCACCACGCCACCGAGATTGGTGATCACCTGGCCGAGGATCTCGTCGCGGTCGCGGAAGGTACTGGCGAGCTGCGCCGCCTGGGTGACCAGCGCGCTCAGCGACACTCCGTCACCTTGCAGCGCTTGAATCAGCGTGTGCGACAACGAGTTGATGTCGTCGGGCTCCAGGGTGGCGAACAGTGGTTCGAATCCCGCCAGCACCGTGGACACGTCGAAGGACGATTCGGTGCGCTCGTAGGGAATCGCCCCGTCCGGTGGCAGCCGGTCCCCGCCTCGGTCTCCGGCGGCTAGCGCGACATATCGCTGCCCGATCAGGTTCTGATAGCGGATCAGCGCCTTGGTCGTGGTGGTGAGCTGCTGGCGCGACTGCACACGCAGCACCACCGACGCGCGCCGATCCGCGTCGAGTTCGATGGAATCTACGCGGCCGACCCGGATTCCGGCCATCCGGACGTCGTCGCCCACGCGCAGCCCGAGGACATTGCCGAATGTCGCGGTGTAACGGACGGTGTCGCCGCTGACTCCGCGCTGCAAGGTCGAGAAGATGGTGTAGCTCGCGACCAGTGCCAGTCCGACGAAAAGCGTCAGGATCAGCACGGCGGTGCGGGTTTTCATCATGTCAGTTCCCCCCTGGCGCTGGGTTGGAGTAGGTGAGCTGCACTGCCCCGTCGGCCAGGACCGGCGTGAGTAGCACCAGCTGCGCGGCGTTCGGCGGTCGCCCGACGAGCGCCTCGATGGCCTCGACGCCCTGCAGGGACGCCGGGGCGGAGGCCGGGGCCGTCAGGCCGGGAATCGCTGGCAGGCCGGGAATCGCCGGGAGCGCGGGAACGACGGCCGGCGGGCCTGCCGCTTCCAGCCGCCGCGGCAGCAGCTGGGTCGGAATATGTTGTTCCGGCGCGGTATACGGCACCGAGGAGCCGCCGCATCGCGGCCCGGCGAGGTTGCCGTAGCGGGGGCAGTCCGCAGCGGTGTACTGGGTGAAGGGCGTGAAGCTCACGTCGACGGCCCAGCGCATCTGCCGGTCGGGTCCCCAGTTGAAGACCGTCGCCAGCCTGCTCAGCGCGGTATTGAGGTTGGCGACCGCGGCGCCGATGGCGCCGGAGTCGGCGGCCAGCGCGCCGAAGGTCTCGTGCAGCCCGCCGACCAGTTCCGGGCCCGCCTCCGGATTGCGTTCGAACAGGGTGTTGGTGACCCCGACCGCGCCGCGGGCGGCGGTCAGCAGCGCGATCAGGTTCGCCCGCTTCTCGGTGAGGGTGCGCGCCGCGGTCACCGACGCGACGAGAGTGTCGACCAGCTGCGGCGCCGACTCGTTGACCGCCGACGCCGCGGCGCCGAGGTCGCCGAGCAGGTCGCCGATCCCCGGCGTCGCCCTGACCTGTGTGGTCCAGGTGTCGAGTCGTTCGATGGTGGAGCCGGGCATCCGGTAGCTGGGGTCGAGCGCGTCGGCGAGCGTGCCCAGGACGGTGGCCAGCCGGATCGGGTCGATGGCGTCGAGCACGGTCCGCAGGGTGGTCAGGGTCGTCTGCAACTGGGCGCCCACCTCGCTGGTGTCCTGCGCGATGGTCGCTCCGTCGCGCAGCCGGTCCGGCGAGGGTCCGTTGTCGATGAGTTCCACCGCCGTGACGCCGAAGATGTTGTTCGGCACCACCCGGGCGGTGACCGTGGCGGGAATGCGCTGGGCCATCGGCGGTTCGATGCGCAACAGCATGTTCTGGCGTTCACCTCTGGCGGCGATGTCGGTGCGGGCGACCTGGCCGACCAGCACGCCGCGGAAGGTGACGTCGGCGCGCGCGGGGACGCCGTCGCCGGTGCTGGTCATGGCTGCGGTCACCTCGACGGTGTCGAGGAACTTGCCGTTGTAGCGCAGTCCGAGCAGGTAGACGGTGGTGGCGATGAGCACGCCGATGAGCACGCCGAGCAGGCCGAGGCGCAGCGCGCTCGGGCCACGCCCGCTGGGGTCGATGATCATGATCGAGGCCTATCCCGTGATCCTGATGCCTGGGTCGATCCCCCAGATCGACAGGGAGAACAGGAGATTGATGAACACGACCGTGACGATGGTCATCCGGATCGCCCGGCCGGACGCGACTCCGACACCTTCGGGTCCGCCCGCCGCGGTGTAGCCGTAGTAGCACTGGATGAAGGTCGCCACGGCGGCGAAGACGATGATCTTGAGGATCGAGTAGGCCACGTCCACCGGGTCGAGGAACTGGTGGAAGTAGTGGTCGTAGGTGCCCAGCGTCGTCCCGCCGAGAAAGGCCACGGTGAACCTCGTCGCGATGTAGGCGATGGCCAGGCCCGCGGTGTAGAGCGGCACGATGGCGACGACGGCCGCCAGCATGCGCGTGGTGATCAGGTAGGGCAGCGGCCGGATGGCGATCGACTCCAGGGCGTCGATCTCCTCGGAGATCCGCATCGAACCCAGCTGCGCGGTGAATCGGCACCCGGCCTGGGCGCCGAAAGCCAGGGTCGCCAGCAGCGGTGCCAACTCCCGCGTCGTGGCGAATCCGGAGATCGCGCCGGTGAGGGGGCTCATGGTGAGCAGGTTCAGCGCGGTGTGCGATTCCATGCCGACGGTGATTCCGCCGAACCCGCACAGGATCACCACGACGCCGATCACCCCGCCGCCGACGATCAAGGAGCCGTTGCCGAAGCTCACATCGGTGATCAGCCGCAGCAGTTCCTTCCGATAGTGCTTGAGCACGAACGGAATCGCGGCGATTGCTTGCAGGAACACCAGTCCTTGATGACCGAGGCGCACCGGAACGGTCGCGGGCGCGGCGGCGGCGGCGCGCAGCCGGCGCACCGGACGCAGCAGGGGTGGCACGTAACCCGAGGCCATCTCAGAGCACCTTCGACGGGAACACAGCGTTGTAGAGCTGCGTGAGGATGATGTTGGCCGCGAACAGGACGATCGCGGAGTTGACGACCGCCGAGTTCACCGCGTTGGCCACGCCCGCCGGTCCGCCGCGGGTGTGCAGCCCGGTGTCGCAGGCGATGATCGCCGCCAGCGCGCCGAAGACCGTGGCCTTGACCATGGCGACGACCAGATCCCCGGCCACCGCGAACGAGGCGAAGGTGCCGATGTACGAGCCCGGCGTGCCGTCCTGGATGTAGACGTTGAACACATAGCCGGTCGCGAAGCCGACGAACACGACCAGCCCGCACAGTAAGGTACTGACCACGACCGCCGCCGCGAGGCGGGGGGCGACCAGGCGACGGACCGGATCGACGCCCATCACGACCATGGCGTCGATCTCCTCCCGGATGGTGCGCGAACCGAGATCCGCGCAGATCGCCGACCCCACCGCGCCGGCGATCATCAGCGAGGTCACGAGCGGGGCGCCCTGACGGATGATTCCCAGTCCGTTGACCGCGCCGATGAAGGTGGTCGCCCCGACCTGGCTGACGAGCGAGCCGACCTGGATCGACACCACCACCGCGATGGGAATCGCGACCAGCAGTGTCGGTGTCGCCGACACACTGGCCATGAACGCGCATTGCTTGACGAATTCCGTGGTGGGAAACCGCCGGGTGAACAGGGCGCGGACCAGTTCGGCGAGTGCCCGGCCGGTCATCAGTACCTGGCGCCCGGCCGTCTCGACGGCGCGTTGCGGGTGTTCGCGCCAGTAGGTCAGCCCGAAGGTGACGACCTGATCACGGGCATCACCGCCTCCTGGCGGAGCTGTTGTCCCGGTATCGAATTCACCAGAAATCCTGGTCGACGGCTGCTGCACGATTGTTCACTCTCGCCGGTTGCTGATGGGTCGGACCGATTTGTTGCCGGCGCGGCTCCGAGGCACGAGCTCGGTGCGACGCCTGGATCCCCGGAAGTTTTCTACGTTGCCGTAGTTATGAATTACTACGCTAAAGTAGATATGTGGACACTAACAGCGCCGCTCACGCGGCACCAGAGCTTTGGGGGATCATTTCCTGATGAGCATCGAAGAGGGCACCGACGGCGTCTGGCGGATCGCCCCGCCGCAACCTGCCCGGCCGCGGCGTCGCAACGGCCCGCGACTACCGCCGGAGGAACGCCGCGAGCAGCTGCTGGACGCGGCCCGCGTGGTCACCGGCCGTGACGGATTGGCCGAGCTCACGATGCAAGCGGTGGCCAAACAAGCCGGCGTCGCCAAACCTGTGCTGTATGCGATCTACCCCACCGCGCCCCAGTTGCTCGACGCGCTGTTGCGGCGCGAACACACCCGGGGAATCGCGCAGGTCCTCGAGGCATTACCAGCGGATTTCGACGATTCCGACCCGGACGTGGAGTACGAGGAAGCGGTCATCGCCTTCCTCACCGCGGTCCAGGACGATCCGGTTCGCTGGCGGTTGATCCTCATGCCCGCCGACGGAGCCCCTGCCTCTTATCGCGGACTGCTCGCCGATGCCAGGGAGAAGGTCATCGCACGCTGCGCCCAACTGCTCGAGACGGGCATCGCGCGGCGCGGTGGCCCCAAGGACGTGGACGTCGAACTGGCCAGTCGCGTCATGCTCGGGTTCATCGAATCGCTCGGCCGGCTGGTCTTGTCGAATCCGGAACTCGCTTCTCCCCAAGCACTTCGGCCCGCGGTGCGGGCACTGACTCGAACCTTGCCCAAGGACGACAAGGGAACTCGGATCATCCCGTCCGGCGGATCGGTGGTCTCGGCCTGGCAGGCCGACAACACGGAGACACTTCCCGACTGACCGGCGTCAGCGTAGCTGGATATCGGAGATCACCAACGGCGGCCAGGCGATGATCTCACCGATCGCCGAGAACAGCTTGTCGAAGCCGTGCAGATCGTCGAGGTGCTCATGGTGGGCCCCCAGCCAGAACAGCCCGATCAGGAAGTACGGCACTCCGAAGGCGATGCCGAGGAAGATGAGCTGGCGAAGGCTGATCCGATAGCCCAGCAGTTCTTTGATCATCAGAACAGACCCCTCACGCGATCTCGCCGAGCACGGCCTGGGACTCGATCAGACCCTGGTCGTCCGGCGCTTCCCCGCGGCCGAAGACCCGGGCCCGCTGCTTGTCCCGCAGCGCTTGATGGGCGAGCGCGGGAATGTCGTAGCCGTAGAGCTCTTGCGCTTGCCGAGGGGTCATCGTGGTCGTGCTCGCGGGCGGAATCTTCAGCAGCACTGGACCCGCCACCGCCACCGTCATCGGCGAGATCAAGCGCAGCAGCTGAATTTGCAGGCGCGCGTTGAGGCTCACCAGAGTGAAGGCAACGCTCATCGGCGTCGTGACGAGCGCGTCGAGCAGCCTGCCCTTCGGCAATCCGGCCATCTCCCGCATCCATCGCGGCATGGTGGCCAGGGTGCCCCGGCGCAGGAAGGCGTACACGATCTTGAACATCGGCCGGACCAGGAGCGGGATCTCCGGCATCATCACCTCCGCCTGTAACAGGTGGCGCATCGCCTTGCGGGCGATGTCGGACCCGATCAGCTGCGGGCGCATCTGCTCGAAGTACTCGCTGATCCCGGCCCTGGTGCGCGGCACGTCCGCCGGGTCACAAGTCTGTAGTTCCGCCGCTCGCGCGCACTCCGCCCAGTACTGCAGTTCGTCGGCCTCGCTGAGCCGGCCGGGACCGTACTTCTCGTAGGCGACGAGAATGGAATGCCATGCCGTCAGGTGGATCCACAGCTGCGACTGCGGATTGTTCGCGTCGTAGGACTGCTTGGTGACGGGGTCGACGCCGATACCCTTGGAGTGGATCTTCACCAGAATGTCGGCCGCATGCGCGGTCGACCGGCTGTCGGCGAACAGCACCATAGCGAAATATCGCAGCGTGCGGTCGTATCGGGTACGAGGACGGTCGTAGATCGCATGGGTGGCGTCCACCGAGGCCACCAGCGCCGGATCCAGCTCCTCGATCACCACCGCACGCTGGAAGCCGATCGTCAAACTGGTCGGGTAACTCCAGACTTGCCACGCGACCGACTCCGGGCCGAAGAAACCGTAGTCCTCCGCGGGCGTCAGTGGGGGAAGCGACAGCCACTCACGCAAGGAAGCAATTGTTGCCATTGCAGGGTTTCCAATCCATTTTCTACGACTACGTAGAAGTATTACTACGTGTGAGTAGGAATACTAGACCGCCTGCGAGCCCCGAGTCAACGGTTCACGGGGAATTCCCACCAATTGACCCAGACAGCTACGGCACCTAGCGCACCGCTCAAACAGGCAGCTCCAGCCCTACTCTTCACAAGATGCCCCCGACTTCATGGCCAAATCCCATACAAAGATCCGATCTGACCCAGACTGCCGCCAACTGACTGAGACAGCTACCCCATCTTTCGGACATGGGGGAGATCCCGCGCTGACGCGGGCGCGCGGAGAGTTGTCACGATCGACGTCGCTGATTCTCACACTCAGCGAGCAGCCCCGCGGGGCCTAGACTGATCTGTCACTGTGACAGCAGTTCCCCGCCTTCACAACGGCTCTGCGGCCGAATGCCCCGAACTCGATCGAGCTCGGGGCATCGTCATATCGGGCCTCGCTGCGCCTACGCTTCACCCTCGGTGGTGACCTCGAAGGTGTTGAGGAAGTTGCAGACGAGTTGGTAGAACCCGACGGTGAGGACGAAATCGGCTAGTTCGGCGACGCTGAACAGTTCCAGCGCTTCGGTCCGTGCCACCGCGCCGAGCGTGTGCTGGTCGAGGATCGTATCCGTCCAGCGGAGCACGGCAGCTTCCTCGGATCGGAGCCCTTCGCCGCCGCCGGTGGCAGCAGCGGCGATCGCGTCCTCGCTGAGCCCGACCGCGCGCGCGAACTTCTCGTGGTGGTGCAGTTCGTAGGGCGCTGCGTAGACGTGGCCGACGCGCAAGATCGCCAGCTCGCGCAGCGGGAAAGGGACAGAGTTGGTTTGCAGCATGGCGTCTGCCATGGTCAGAAAGCTCAGGCCCATGCCGTGCGAGTGAGCGACCATACGATAGATGTTGGCCGTGTGGGTGGACAGCGCTTCTCGGAGCGTGTCGGGCAGGGTCGCGGGGTCGGGGAAGTTGATGGTCGTCATGGTGTTCTCTTCTGTGGTCATGCGAGCTTGTCGACTTCGCCGCGGATGGGTTCACTGCCGTCCCAGGTCTGCGCGCCTTCCCGGATGTAGCGGAAGAATTGGCCTTTGGGGCCGCTGATGTCGGAGATTTCGATGATGTGGCCGAAGGTCTTCTCGGTGTCGAAGTAGGCGAAGCGGCCGAGGTCACCGCCGATCGACCCTTCGTGGCCTACCTCGTAGCCCAGCGCCAGCGCCTTGTCGTAGAGCGCTTGGTAGTTGTCGGTCCAGTAGGCGATGTGCTGCAAGCCTTCGCGCCCGGAGTCGAGGAATTCCCGGTAGAGCGACGGCGCGTCGTTGCGCGGCTGGATCAGCTCGATCTGCACGTCACCCGAATTGGCCAGCGCCACACTCATTTTCATCGGCGAATCGCTGCCGCGATAGGTGAAGTAGTCGGTCTCTACGTCGTGGACATAGAACCAGGGGCCTACGCCCTGTGCGATCCATCGGTGCATCTCTGCGTTGATGTCGCGTACGACATAGCCCATTTGGGTGATACTGCCGAAGATCCGGCTCATAGCGATCTCGCTTTCTGTTCGAAGGGTTCGCCGAGGCATGCGCCCGGCGAGCTGGATTCAGCGGCGTCCCAGTGCCCGATCGAGCAGGTATGGATCGTGGGCATTGATCAGGAGCAGGTCGGGGTCGGCGGCGGTCCACAGCTCGGCGAGGCGTTCATGGTTGGCCTTGACCCTGGTCCAGTCGGCGGCGATGACACGTTCCATCGCGGTGAGAGCCCTTGGCGCGGAACGGGACCCATCGAGCTGGCCGTGGTGATAGAAGGAATCGCCGACATGCAGAATCCAGCGATCACCGGCGTCGACCGCCACCGCCGCGTGACCCCGGCTGTGGCCGGGGAGATTGATCAGCACGATCCCGGGTGAGATGCCGGTGAGCTCTTCCGCACCGGCGAACCCGCGCCATGACTCCCCCGCGGCCGGGGTGTACTCGACGAGGACCGGGTGGTGGGAGCGCTGTGCGGGGAGGTAGCGGCCGCGTTCGATCAGCGTGCGCGGATGCCGGGAAGCGAAGGCCTCTGCCGCGGTGAGGTGCACCCGGGCCCAAGGGAAGTCGGCTAAACCGCCGGCATGGTCGGCGTCGAAGTGGGTGAGCACGATGTGGCGCACATCGTGGGGATCGAAGCCGAGCCTCTGGATCTGCGTGATCGCGGCCTCGGCCGGGTCGAAGACGGGTCGGACGTACCAGCGGCCCGCACCGAACCTCGGCCCCGGAGAACGGGAGTCCTGTAACCCCAGGCCCGCATCCACGAGCACGAGCCCTCGCGGTGTTTCCACCAGCAGCACGTGACAGACCAGCCCGCCGGGAGTCGCGGGTGGGTGCATGGTTCCGCAGTTGAGGTGATGGACCTTCATCCGCCCAGTGCTGCCTTCATCTCGTCCATCGCCGCGGGATCGCCGCTGAGCAAGGCCGGATCGATGACCTGGATCGGGTGGGTGCCGTCCCAGTTCGCCGCCGCGACCTTGATCAGGTCGAAGACGAACTTCTTCGATCCGCTCAGATCCGAGATCTCGACGACGGTGCCGGGATGATGTTCGGTCTCCAGGTAGGCGAATCGACTTGTCGGACCGCCGATTTCGCCTTCCTGTCCGACAGTGAACCCGGCGGCCAGCGCTCGGTCGTAGAGTTCCTGATAGTTCTCCGCCCAGTAGGCGATGTGCTGCACGCCTTCGTGGCCGGCGTCGAGAAAGTCCTTGTACATCGACGGTTCCGCGTTCACGGGCTGAATGAGCTCGAGCTGGATGTCGCCGCTGTTGGCGACCGCGACATCCATCGCCATGCCCGACGGCTCACCGCGATAGGTGAAGTTCCCCGGCCGCAGGCCGCGCAGATGAAACCAGGGCCCGATTCCGCTGTCGATGAATCCGCGCAGGGACGACTCGAGATCACGGACGACATAACCGATCTGGCGAATGGTGCCGAACATGTTGGCCCGCGGTGACGGTGCCGGAGCGGGCCCGGTATGCGCGTCGGCGAAGGACAAGATGATCTTGCCGACCGCCGAGTTCCGCCGGAGCCGCTCGGCCGCGTGCTCGGCTTGTTCGGGGGCGAAAACGGCGTCCACGCGTGGGCTGATCGTTCCCGCGGCGACCGCGGGAAGGACCTGCGAGGTCAGCGCGGCGACTACCTCGGCCAGCTCGGCACGGGTGCGGATGCTGAAGGTGGTGCCGAGCAGTCGCTGGCGACGGAAAGCGATCGTGTCCAGATCGAGGGTGGTCGTGGCGCCGGCAAGTCGGCCGATACTGACGATGACGCCGCCGATCGCGGTGGCAGCGGGCAGCTGCGCGAAGAGTTCACCGCCGACATGGTCGAGGGTGATATCGACGCCGTTGCCGTTCGTCGCGGACGCCACCGCTGCCGCGAGATCCTCACCGGTGGTATCGACAGCGAGGTCCGCGCCCGCGGCGGTGAGTGCGTCTCGCTTGTCCGCGCTGGTGGTTGTCGCGATGACGGTGCTCGCGCCGAGTGCTTTGGCGAGTTGGATGCCGACCAGCCCGATCGAGCTGGTCCCACCGACGATCAGCACGCTGTTGCCCGCGACGAAACCCGCCTGGCTGACCAGCGCGTCGTGTTCGGTGATCAGCCCGATCGGCAGGGACGCGGCCTCCTCGAAGCTCAGCCCCTCGGGGATGGGCACGAGTAACCGTGGATCACACAGCGCGTAGTCGGCGAAGCCGCCGATCGTGATCCCCATGACCCGAGTCCCCGCGCACAGATGTGGCGCGAGCGGACTCGACGTCTCCACAATGCCCGCTACTTCCATGCCCGCGGTGAATTCACCCGCCTGCTGGGAGTTGGCAGAGTAGTTACCTTCCAGGGCGTAGAGGTCGGCGCGGTTCAGCCCGGCGGCCATCACCTGAATGCGGACCGTACCGAGTTGGTGCGGAGTATCGATATCGCGCAGCTGCCAGTGGGGTCCGGCGCCGCCGATGAGTGCACGCATGTGCGGGATTCCTTTCACAGCATTGTGGAATGGCTGGTTGGCCCTGAGGTCACCGGTGCGTGATCGCACCGTGGGTGAATGTCGGCGAGGTACCAGGATTGGTCCACGCCGCTGTCAGCTCGCTCGACGGGAAGAACTGCACGAAGCGGGAATCGCGTTGGCTTCGATCGGCCAGCGTCTTCTCCAAGATGATCGAGTTGTATTGATCGACAGTGGTTTCGATGGTGTTGGCATTGAGCACGATCTCCTGTCCCCACTCCCGCGCCCAACGCGCGATCCCGGGCATCCGGGAGAACTCCGGGGTGAGGCATTCCGCAGCGATGACGTTCTCACTGCTGACCCAGACCCCGGTGGAGGTCTGGAGCACCAAGCTCTGGTTACCGAAGACGTGGCCGGGGGTTTTCACCACCGCGACGCCGGGACCGAGTACCACCGACCCGTCGATGGGCAAGAACGACTCCGGCGACACATCGCGGTAGGCCCCGGGCTGATACCACGGGCGCTGCATCGGGTGCAGATCCGCCATCGCGGCCAGTTCGTCACGCTGCACGATGACCTTCGCGCGCGGGAAAACGGGTTTCGGTTGCTCGCCGAGGTCGGCCTGGTGAGTGGTGGTGCCGATCCAGCGGCGCAGGTCCTGGGTATGCAGGTGGTCGAACATCAGGTAATCGACCTCGGCCGGATCGATTCCGAGGCGGGACAGGTGCTCGACCACAGTGCCGTGTTCGGTCACCATCCGTTTCGACACCATGTCGGGGGTCCGTTCGACGAGCTTGTCGAAGTACGGCGTGTAGCGGCCGAGTTCGACATCGCTGGGCTCGAAGAGCAGCACCCGTGGCGTCCCGTCGCTCTCACGCCACCTGATGACCAACATCCGGTTGGTGATCGCGAGGAACGGCGCTATCGCGCGGGACGCGCGGAACAAGCCGAACCGTGTCGGATACGGCAGGGTGACCAGGTCACAGGTTGTGACGCTGTCGGGAGTGCCGGTTCCGAGGAACTCTTGCTTGAACGCCACCGCTTGGGCCCGGATCGCGGTGAGCCGGGCACCCAGGCCACCAGAGATCGCCGAGAGGTCGGTCAGGCTGTCGACCCGCACACCAACACTCGCCAGATCCAGCACATCGCCTTGATGCCAGGGCATCCGCATCGATTTCACCTCACGTCATTAATTCCACGGTGTGGGATTAATGACAGATTAAACCCACACCGTGGAAATATGCAAGAGTGGGTTAATGAACGCCATGACCGACGCGACAACAGGCCTGCGACAGCCCCGACGAGGCCGTCCGCCGAAGACTCAGGCCCAGCTTTCACGCACCGCGATCAGCGAGGCCGCGCTCTCGGTTATCGACGCCGAGGGCACAGACGCCGTCAGCATGCGGTCGGTCAGCCGGGTCCTGGGGGTCGACGCCAAAAGCCTCTACCACTACGTCGAGGACAAAGGCGATCTGCTCGACGCTGTCGCCGAGCATGTACTCGAACAACTACGCCCGCCGGAATCGACCGACTCGATCGAGCGCGATGTTCGCGCGTGGGCCAACGAATTCCGCCGAATCACCCTCGCCCACCCCCAGGCCGCGACGCTGGTGCTGACCCGCCAACTCTCCTCGACAGTAGGCCTGGCCCCCGTCGAAGGAATCCTTACCGTGCTACGACGCACGGGCCGCAGCCCCGAGGAGGCGGTCCATCTCATGCGCACGCTGCTGGCAACGCTCATCGGAACATTGCTGCGCGAGGCCGCAGCCGGACCGACGTTCGGGTCGGAAGACCCCACCCAAATCGCCGAGCGTCAGTCCACGCTCGAAGGATCGGGACTGCCGCAGATCGGACTCGCCGCACCGTTTCTCGCCCGATTCGACCGCGATCGCGAGTTCGACTTCACAGTCGACCTGATCGTCCGGCTCGCCACCACCCCGATATCGCCGGCAAGCCCATGAGCCGCACCGACACCGCCGATCGGCCGGAAGACGTGGGTGATGCGCATCGCATTCGACATCGCCGAGAAAACGACGAAGCACCGGAACCTGTTCTACCGTAACAAGATTCGAGATTTCACCGGTTAGCCTTGTGGCCCGGCAACCGACCGTGGCCGGGAGGACCTGATGACAGCGTCACCAACTCGACTCCGCACCCTGCACCGCCGACTACTCGGCTTGGTCACCACACTCGGCATCGTCGCCGCACTCACCGCACCCGGTGTCGGCTCCGCGGCCACCGCGACAGTGGATCATCGCATCACCCGCAGCGACCGCTGGGAGCAGCTCTACGTCTTCTCCCCCGCCATGGGCCGCGTCGTCGGGCTCGACATCCTGCACCCCACCGGGACAGCCCCACGCCCGACGCTGTACCTGCTCGACGGCACCGGCGCCGACAACAATCAAACTCAGAGCACCTGGACCCTGCGCACCGACGCCACCCGCTTCTTCGCCGACAAGAACGTCAACGTGGTCATGCCGATCGGCGGCGGCGGCACCTTCTACACCGATTGGCTCGACGACGACACCGTCCTCGGACACAACCGCTGGGAAACCTTCCTCACCCACGAACTACCACCGCTGATCGACCGAGAACTGAGGGGCAACGGCAAGAACGCGGTCGCGGGACTGTCGATGGGCGGCCACGCGGCAGCCACCCTGGCCTTCCGCAACCCCGGACTCTATCGAGCCGTCGGCGTCTACAGCGGCTGCCTGCTCACCTCGGGCGTCGGACAGCCGATGGTGCGCGCCACCGTCCACAACCGAGGTGGCAACCCCGACAACATGTGGGGCGGATCGCTGGACCCGGGATGGGCAGCCCACGACCCGACCGAACACCTCGACGCACTCCGCGATACCACCGTCTACATGTCGGTCGGCAGCGGCACCCCAGGCCCCGCCGACGTCGACTTCGACCCGAGCTTCTCCTACCCCATCGACCTGTTCGGCGCGATCAGCCTCGAGGAAGGCGCACTCAACTGCACCCGCACCGTCGAAAAGATCATGCGCACCGCCGGCCTCAAACCGACCGTGCGCTACACCC
>NZ_JBHWZY010000078.1:0-13814 GCF_042727815.1 Nocardia sp. NPDC060220 | reverse complement strand
GGTCACTTCAGCTCGGAGCTGGTCTTTCCGAGCACGCGGCGAGCCACGATCAGCTGCTGGATCTGCTGGGTGCCTTCGAAGATGTCCAAGATCTTGCGCCCGACATTAAGCGACATGCGCTGATGTGTCGAAAACTGGCTCTGAGCTGGCGATACGCATCTCAGTGGTTCTCGGCATTCCTGGGTGGTTTTTGGCCTCCAACGGCCTGTGGACGGCCTGCGGTGCACGAGCTCATCACCTTCGAGCGACCACCCAGCCTTGCCTATGCCACTGGATGATGGTTGCTGCAAGCGTGACGACGGACCGGGCTTCCATCGTCGATGGGGTTCGCCTGGCGGTACCGCCATGACGGTCAAGATTTGGCCACATCAGACGCAAGATCGCGACGAGAGGTTCGACGCTGTGCGATTGGTCGCTGCCTGGCAGCATCAGCTTCCAGAGCTGTGCCTGGCTATCGAGCGCGCCGATGATTTGGCCAAGGGTCGGTTTCGTGGCTTTCGGAATTACGATAGGCGCCAACGTGTCTTCCACAGCCTTGATCGCGTGATCCCAGGCGTCTGAGGGGTCTCCGTTCCGCCCGAAGGCGTTGGCCCACGCTGTCCTCAGTTCTGTAGCCGCATCGTCCTGTGGCGCTACGGCATCCTCATAGGTCTGTTGGGCGTGCTGATCGACGATCTCGATCAGGCCATCGCCCTCGTCGGTAACAGTCCATACCGACGCGGCGTCATGCAACATTTGCCGTAGTAGCACCCGAAGGTCCTCCCCGCTAATCGAGGCGAGGTTGTGCCGGTCTAACACATAGAGTGTGGCGTCGACAGCATCCAATACGAGATCGGCACTGCCCAACGAGTCGAGGATGGTCCTGACCTTTGCGCCGTTAGTAAGGTTGGCGCTTAAGGGAAGGCGCAGGCGGATTGCTACATCATTGGAGACCTTCCCGAGCCCTCTGCTCAGGCCGCTGAATAGCCAATCTCCGAGATGTCCAGCTAGATGTGGCGGGACACCTTCGTATGGGCCGTCAGGTGACGAGCCACTTCGTCTCTGCGACAGCGGTTGCCAGGTCATATCGGGAAGCCTATGTCAGTGAGCCGTCACAGACGGCGGCGAACGATTGGGACCACTGTTGGCCCTGTTCTGGGTTGGGTTGCACACCAAGGGGCTGGCTCACCGCCTGCCCGATACGGCCTGCCGTTCACGCGCAGAGGCTCACAGGTCAAGGGTGGACTTGTCCATCAGCGAAGCTGACGCGAATGCGCCCTTGAGGTGTGAGGGGCGCGGGATCACAATGCAGGCCAACCCAGAACAGGGCCACGCGGCCACCGGTCGCGATACCACCGACTCACCGCGGCTTCTCTTGTTCGGCAATTCGCCGGGCGGGGGGTGCTGGGCCTGGGGTCGACGTCGTTGGCGACCCGCTACCGGCTTCGTTGACGGCGGCCAGGGAGGGAGAAAGGGGCCGAAGCCCCCTTCTCGGTGTGGTCAGCAGTTCAGGTCGCACCCGTGGTAGGCGAGGCCGCATTCGTGGCAGATGTGGTTGTCGCACAGCTCGCACGCGTAGGTGATCGAGAAGTCGCAGTCGGTGGTGCAGACCGAGCACACCTCGTCGGGGGCGGTGAAGAAGGTGTAGGCGGGGTCGGTCAGGACGGCGCGGTAGACCAGGAAGGTGGTACCGGCGGACTCGCGGGGGTAGCTCTGCCAGGTGCCGCCGCCGTAGGGGGAGAGGTCGGGCAGCGGGAGCGGGGCGGGGGTGAGATGCACTGGCAGAGCTACCCCCGCGAGTCCGGTGGTGCCACCGAAAGTGACGCGTCGTCCTGACCGACCCCGGCTACGCCTGGACTGCTCGAGGCGGGCTCGGGCTGTACCACCGACTGCGACTTCTCGATCAGCCCATGCGTGCGAGCTGTGCGACAACCACATCTGCCGCGGTCTCGCCCACGGGTGCGACCTGAACTGCTGACCACACCGAGAAGGGAGCTTCGGTCCCGACCTGGGCCTGACGAACCACCAACCCAACGTGCCGATCGTCTTCCCGGTCCATCGTGAATCTGGACCACAGCCAGTCGACCCGGCAAGTAGCCGGCCTTTTCGTCCTCGGCTTCGGGAGGTCGATCGGGTACGGCTCCCGTCGCGCCCACACTTCTCGGTTGTTGCTAGAAGCAGCCAGATAGAGGAAGGCGGCGGATGCTTCGTCGCCGGAGAGGCGCTGCGACGGGCCGACGCGCCGGGGCCGTAGCGAAGCGGAGGCGTCGGGGCGTGGCGCCGTGCGGCGCTGCGTCGGCGGCGCGTCAGCGCCGCCCTTGACTCTATATAGCCGAATTCAGCAACAACTTCGTGCAGTGACGGGCGTTCAGCAACTCGGGGACGTTCACCGACTGTGCTGCTCCGTGATCGAAGTGACGACGGGCTGAGACTCGTTGGCTCGGTGGTGATTGTGCTGGGTGGTGATTGTGCGGGAGCTGCGGACACCGGCCATGTGCTCGGTCGCGGTAGCTCGAAGGGTCGTTCGCCCGTCGAGAACATGCCTCGGATGCCGGAAGTGTGTGGGGTGCAAACGGTTCCGTGTCGTGATGCCTCGAGTACGCTGGCATCACCTCCATCTCAGGGGCGGTACGGGACCTGGTCACCGTGCCGTGCCGGGAAAGGAGGTGGTGGGAGATGGCAAAACATCGCCGGGGCATGAAAGAAACCCCGGTCGATTACGGTGTGCTGTTGGTAGCAGCTTCCGTGATCGCCGGGGCTCTGTTCCTGGTCAGCCGAGTTTGGCGGGCTAGCTAATCCCATCAGGGTGGGCCGTCGCTCCACGGCGGTCCACCCGCTCAGCATCACTCGCGTGACTATTCGAATGTTACCCCGTGACCTTCAACGGAGGTAGTACTCAAACCTAGGTAGTCGTCCGCTAACCACCCCTAAGAGCGTTGCTAGTCGGTGCAAAAGGTATGGATAGATTGCGCGATGTCGTCGGGCCCGACCGCGCTCGTGTCGACTGTGAGATCCGCGTCGATCGTCGGCGTTGCGTCCCGAGCTGCCAACCGAAGGACGTCATCACCGGTACCTCGGGCGATGATGCGGGACTTCGCGGTGTCTACGTCGCATTCAAGCTGGACCACAGTCCACTTAACGTTCGGTGTGGCTTCTCGCACGGCGGGTATGACCTTGGGCTGGCCAGCATGTATCACCGGGATTAGATCTGCCTCGATCAGGGCTTCTAGACCGTGCCGATCGATCGCGTATCGAGCGCCGTATCTCGCGTTGACCCAAACCAATTGGCCGGCCTCGGCCAAGCGATCGAGCTCGTCAGCGTCGATCATGCGGTAGCCCTTTGTCCGCCCTGGACCCGACTTCAACCGCTCAAACAGCCGGTACCGGTCATCGATGCGCGAAAGTGCTTCTGTGACAGTGTCTTTGCCGGTGGCAGGGGCACCGTACAGAATGAGCCCTGACTTCACTGGCCGGAGTCCCGTCGAAACGACTCGATGAGTTGCTGCGCCTGGGTCCGAAGCGGCGGGCTGTCGGGGTCATTGTCGATCACGACATGCTCGGTCTCGGGGCGAAAGTCCAGATCCAGCCCCGCGCTGTAGTGGTCCCAGTCGGCAAGTTTGCCGTTGTCGCGTCCGGCGCCGCGCCTCTTGAGGTACATCAGCATCGTGTCGAGAGAGCAGCGGACCCACACGAACGTGCAATCCGCGTCGTAGGTTTCACCGCGGGCGGTGACACGATCCAGCCATGCACGGTTGGTGAACTCCCTGATGTACGGAGCGGTGGCGATGACTGACGTTCCGACTGCGATGTTGTCGTTGATTACCCCTTCGAGCGCCTCGTACTCCCTCGGACGAAGGCGGTCGAAGTAGATGTCGGATTCGCGATCGTTGACGCTGTGCCCGAGGTCTTCGAGTGCAGGTTCGATCAGCGGACGCGCAATCGTGTCCTTGTCGAGGAACGCCCAGTTCGTTGCCCGAGCCAGCGTTCGGGCGAACTCGCTTTTGCCTGATCCGGGAAAGCCGCCGACATAGACGATCCGTGGGCGAATCGGGCGAAGCGGGGACGACAGCGCAAGCGTGACCGATGTCGGTGTCGTGACGATGCGACCGGACCGGTTCTGCGTCGCGACATATCCCTCCTTGACCAGGAGGTCCATCGCATCGCTGATCGTGCGCTGACTTGCCTGCCATTCCTTCGCGAGCTCCCGCGTTGACGGGAGTCGCTGACCGTCTCGCAGTCGCCCCGCCTCGATGTCATTGCGGATGGCTTGGGCGATCCGAGCAGGGGCGGTGGGTTTGGCGTCGCTCGCGGGCACGGCACTCCTTCGGTAGCAGTTGCTAACGCGAGGGTATCAGTTGCCACTGACGTTCTGACCTGGGGAAAGTGTCGAATCGAAGGTTGCCGTGAATTGCCTCACGAAAGTAGTTGCTTTCCACGGGTAGCAGTTGCTACCGTTAGTGACACGGGGCACAGCTACCAACCGAATCGACATCCACCGAAGCCCCCCAGCACACAAGGAGACAGACCATGGCACTTCAGCGCGGTTTCCGCTTCCCCGTCTCGCAGGCCGAGGCGTTCCCGATGGGCTTGCTGCTCAACGGTCAGATCGAGGCAGCGATCAAGTACAACCCGGACCGCAACGCGATGCCGGAGCAGTTGCGCGACTACAACCCGAAGACCAACGAGGGCACGGGCCTGCTGATGTGGAAGGCCAATGTCACCGATCCGCACGAGCCCAAGGCCAAGCGCAAGAGCTTCGAGCTGATCTTCCTGGCCGAGAACGTTCCTGCGGTCACGGGTGAGGAGCTGGCTCCCGGTACGGGTCTGCGCATGCTCCAGGTGGAAGGGCTGATGGCTGAGCCGAAGGTGATGGGGCAGGGCGAGTTCAAGTACCTGGGCTACCAGTACTTCGCGGGTGCGATCAAGGGCGATAACTCCGGTGCCCGTAACCGCCCCGTCGCTGACAAGGCCGCGTGATCGTCATGTCGATGATTTTCGTGAGCAGCGGCGTGTGGGGCCTGACCGTGGCTGAATACCTCGAAGAGGTGCACGAATCAGCGGACCCGGCGTATGTGCGTGTGCGCTTGAACGGGACCTCCGGCGGAGACGTGAATCTCTTCCTGGAGATCGAGGATGTTCGGTATCTCGCTGAGGTGCTGCCGGGGCTGATGATGGCTCACGATGCCGCCGAGCGTGTTCGGGCCGAACAGGTGGCCGCTGAGAAGTCCGCAGCGAAGTCCCGGGCGGCGTGACCGTGAGTACGGCGGATCAGCAGCCCAAGAGTGTTCGGTGGGCTCGCTGGACCGCCGTTCTCATCGTTCTTGTTATCGGTGGGGCCGCGTTCGTTCTCTCGTTCGCGGCTCTGCGTGACCTCGCGATCAGGGCTCACACTCCCCACGGGCTGGCGTGGTTGTTCCCGGTGATCGTGGACGGCACCATCATTCAAGCCACGATCGCGGTCCTGGCCCTGGCCGACAGCCCCGAACGAACCTTCTTCACCCGCGTACTGATCGCTGGGGCGACGGTCTCGATCGGCGGGAACATCGCTCACGCGCTGGTCTCGGGTCACGGCGCGTTGGCTGCCATCCTCGCGGTGATCGCTCCCGCTGCCCTGTTGCTCGACACTCACGGCCTGGCGGTGCTGCTGCGCTCCCGCAACACCTCATCGACCGAACCCGCTCCCCCTGCTGTCGCGGTCGAAGCGGTCGAACCCTCTGCCCCTGAACCTGTTTCGTCACCGATGCCGACGAGTTCGCCGGTTCCTCCGGCATCTGTCCGGCCGACCATTCCGCCGCCTGTGCGGGTGGTCCAACCTTTCCAGCCTCCGCGCCCTGTTCCGGTCGCGGTCTCCACAGGAGGTAACTGAAATGTCTGACACCTCGTTCATGACCATCTCCGCTTCGACCTACGACAACACCCTCGAAGTGGCCTACCAGGAGTCCATCGGCCGCATCACCGTCGACATCGGCCCCGACGCCACGCTGTATCTGAACCCGGCCGACGCCGCTGTCGTGGCTGAGAAGCTGCTGGCCGCGCTCGATGTCTACGCCTCGACGTTGCGGGCGGTGGCCTGATGCTGCACCAGCGTGAGGGTTACTGGGAGACCCGCAAGGAACCTACGTGGTCGCGGGGGTGGATGTTCGACGCCGACAACACCGGCAACGTTCTGCATGCCGAGGGTGTTCTCGGGGTCCGCTATGACGGCGGTCTGTGCGATGAGGCTCCCGGCATCGTGATCGCTTTGGGTCACGCTCCGAGCGGGCTGAATCTCGAACTCGCTGTCGATGAGGCGATGGAACTGATCGAGATGCTGGCCGCCGCGATCGGTGAAGCACACGGTGTGCCACAGCCTTGCATCGACGTGACCGGTGAGCGGTGCCAGTGGGCGTGCTGCAATCCCAAGGCGGTGCGGTGATGAGTGCCCGTATACCTGAGGTCTCTGATGCCTCTACCGCTGTGTTCATGGCTGTATCGGCGGCGTTGGATGCCGATACCTTCTCGGTGCATGTGTGCCAGGCGTCGGGCAAGGTCGTTGTCGATCTGGGTTTGAACGCGCGACTGTATTTGACGACCCCGGACGCGGCCTGCTTGGCGAACGAGATTCTCGAGGCCATGTACGACGACTGGTCCCGCCTGATGGGGATGGGGTCGTGATGGGTACCACTGTTGTCGCGCTGTCGACGATTTTGGCTACCGGGATGATGCTGTGGTGGCGCCGCCTCGACGGGGCAAGCTCCGCGGCTTCGGCCTCGGAATCTGATCCGTTGGCGCATGTGCCGGCCGAATTGCGTACCGCGGTCATGGTGATGACCGACTCCCGCCAGCTCGCCTACATGTGGGTCGCGCTCGGTCTGGGAGGCCCTGACGGCGGTTGGCCGAACGTGCTGACCATGACTCGGGTGCCTTCCGGTGCTGTCGCTGAGGTGCAGATGCTCGGCGGTCAGAAGGTCTCGGACTGGACCAACGACGACACCCGCGACCAGCTCGCCCAATACCTCGGAGTTCCTAAAGTCCTTGTCACACAGACAGATCCGGGATTCTTGACTCTGGACCTGCGGTGCTGGGACACCTTGGCCGATCCCGCTGTCGTTCATCCCGATGCATTCACAGCTACCGGTGTCGACCTGTCGGCCGTTCCGGTGGGTGTGCGTGAGGACGGTCGAGTGTGGCTGGTGCGGTTGCTCGGTGTCCATATCTTGCTCGCCGGTGCGACCGGTTCGGGTAAGGGCTCGGTGTTGTGGTCGCTGGTCGCTGGGATTGCTCCCGCGATCAAGGCCGGATACGTCGACGTATGGGTAGCAGATCCCAAGGGCGGCATGGAATTTTCTCGCGGTGAGGACCTGTGGACCCGCTTCGAATGGACCGCTGCCGGGATCCTGGGAATGCTCGCCGAGGCGGTCGCGCAGATGCAGGAACGGACTTCACAGCTCAAAGCCGCGCGGGTTCGTAAGTTCACCCCGTCGCCGGACATGCCGTTGGTGTGGATCGTCATCGACGAAGGTGCTGCCCTGTCCTCGTTCGCGTCCCGTGAGGAGCAGGAGCAGTTTCGCCAGTACACCGGTCTGTTGCAGTCGCAGGGTCGGGCGGTGGGCTACTCGGTGACTGCGGCGGTGCAGGACCCGTCGAAAGAGACGATGCCCAACCGGCAACTGTTCAACGTCCGCATCGGGCTGCGTCTCGAGGAAGTCACCCAGATCCGCATGGTCCACGGCGATTCCGCCAAGGACAAGGGCGCACGTTGCGACGAGATCCCTGCTGACACACCTGGTGTCGGCTACGTCGCCGAGGACGGCAAAGACGGGTTCGTGCGGGTCCGGGCGTTCATGGTCACCGACGACAACATCGACGCCCTGGTAGCTGCCTACGGGCCTGAGAAGCCGGACTACAGCCCGCAAGCCGACTACACCGGCTTCGACCCCGACTACATCCCCGGCGAAGACGACGAGCAAGGGATGGCGGCATGAAACGCGGCATGGTCACCGAATCCCACGTTGTCATCTACTGCGACACCTGCGGCGACATCCTCACCGACTCTGACGGGGAATCGATCTGCTTCGACTCCACCAACCAGGCCGTGTCGTTCCTGGGCGCTGAGCGTGCCAGTGGCTGGGTCTATGACGGCGACACCGTCGTCTGTGACATCTGCGTAGCGACTGCCCAGTGCCAGCGCGACGGACACCAGTTCACCGAACTCGAATGCACCGTTTGCGGGATCTTCCCCGCCGATCACAAGGAGTACTGACCATGGCACGCAAAAACGCCACCCGCACAGACAACGGTCTCGCCGATGTCATCGACTTCCAGACCCGCAGCCGTTTCCGGTCCGAAGCCAGGGGCCTGAACCCTCTCGCCGTTGCGGTGACGATGCTCGCCGAGTCCGGCTACGCACCCGCCTGGAACGACTACGGCACCACGGATGGATGGGACGACGCAGCATGAGCAGCGACCCGGCCGACGCCAAGCACTGGGGCCTGCTCGTCGGCGAGACAGTCCACCCGCTGCCCAAAGCTCGCGGACCGGCAGACGCCTACATCGCTGCCGCGAAAGACCGTCGTGACACCGACGTGGTCTACCGATACAACGCCAGCGACCCGTGGCGCACCTTCATCGGCGACAAAGAATCACCCACGCAACTCGAATTCGATTGGGACGCAGCATGAGTCAGACACAGAAGATCACGATCACGACCACGACCGACTTCGCTGATGTCGTGATGGACGCCATCGGTCGCGCGATGATCGCGGTCGTTGTCGCCGGGTTCCGACTGATCTGGTGGGCGCTGCTGTTCCCGATGATTTCGGTTCCCGCCGGCCTTTCTGTCGCGGTCGGATGGTTTCACGGCTGGCCGTTCGGGATCGGGGTGGCCGGTGTGGCTGTCGCGGGGATGGTGCTGTGGCGAGTGTCGAGTCCACAGACCTTCGAGCGCTGGCTCACCGGTCGCATCCGCTCCCGCTGGTTGACCTGGGTCCGCTACTCCCGACGCTGGGCAACGGTCATGGCCGCCTGCCAGCTCACCAAGACCGACAACGCCGACCGGGTGATCGTCCCTGGACTGGTCGGTGTCCAGATCGGCGAATCACTGGACGTCGTGAAGGCGAAGATGCTGCACGGGCAGGCCCCCGGCGATTGGGAGAACCGGGTCGAGCACCTGGCCCACGCCTTCGGCACCCGCCACGCGCAAGTCGCGATCGTCGGCCCCAGCCTGGTCGAAATCACCTTCCGCCGCTCGGACTCGCTGGCCGAACCGATCGTCGTCGACTTCGAATCGATGGCCGGATTCAAGACCCTGCCATCGCGCAAGGCCGCATGACCACCACCACCGATCACCTAGCTGAGGGAGGCCACACCATGGACAACGCCACCAACACCGCCGAATCCGCCCCTGTGGCTTCCCTCGGCCGTACAACAGCCGCCCAGCGCCGGGCAATGCCCTCGCTCAAGGACATCGCCGAGTCGGCGGCTGAGAAGGAAGGCGTGTGCGCTCGGGTTATTCCGATGCGTGCAGTCGACGATTCCACCGGCAAAATCTCCTACGTCGGCGCACCGTGCAAATGCCGCTTCGAAGCGATCTGCCCGGCGTGCGCCAAGGCGTACCGCACCCTGCGGATGAACCAGCTCCGTGAAGGGTGGTGCCTGAGTAAGGAACCGGTCGATGAGACTGTCGAGCCGACTCAGGAACAAACAGACTTGCTCACTGCCCGCGCGCACCTGTTCGACCAGTTCCACCAGGCCCGCGAAGACGAAGACACCGACCTAGCCGACTCGATCCGGGACCTGGTCGCTGAGATCGACGCCGAACTGCGTGACCTCGGCGTCAAGGGTCGGTTCCCGTCGCTGGATGGGAAGCCACGCCGCAAGGCCAAGTCCACTCGTCGCCGCCAGGACGTGCCGAACCTGCCTCGCCGCAAGGTCGAAAAGCGCACCTTGGGGCAGGTCTACAACGGTTACCAGCCCTCGACCTTCCTGACGCTGACCCTCGATGGCTACGGCGCGATCAACCGGGTGTGGGACGCCAAGCAGAACAAGATGGTCTCCGACGGCTCACCCGTGGATCCGGAAACCTACGACTACACCCGTGCTGCTCGAGATGCCATCCACTTCGCCGCGCTGGTCGACCGCTGGGTGCAGAACCTGCGTCGGGCGGTCGGCTGGGATGTTCAGTACTTTGCCAGCGTCGAACCGCAAAAGCGTGGCGCTCCGCACCTGCACCTGGCTATTCGTGGGTCGGTGTCGAACAAGCTGATCAAGGCGGTCACCGCGGCGACCTACCGCCAGATCTGGTGGCCCCACTTCGACAAGCCGGTCTACCGCGACGGCCAGATGCCCGAATGGGACTACACCGCCGGCACTTTCGTCGACCCCCAAACCGGTGACCCGCTGCCCTCCTGGGAAGACGCCCTGGACGTGATGGACGAGGTAGACGACCTCGAACCTGCCCACGTCGTTCGGTTCGGTGTGCAGGCCAAGCCGATTCAGATCCTCGGCGGCACCGACAAGATGGAACGACGGGTGCGGTACCTGACGAAGTACCTGACCAAGAGTGTCGCTGACCTGCTCGAACCGGACTCCCGTCGCGTCGCCGAACATTACGACCGGTTGCACGCGGAGATGTGCGTAACGCCGTGCTCGCCGAGCTGCGGGGTGTGGGTGCGCTACGGGATCGTCCCCAAGGGCGCCACCGAGAAGACCCAGCCCGGCTACTGCAAGCGCAAAGCCCACCGCCGCGACACCCTCGGCCTGCCCGGTCGGCGGGTCCTGAACTCGAAGAAGTGGACCGGCAAGACCCTGCCTGACCACAAGGCCGAACGCGCCGAGTTTGTTCGGCAACAGCTCGCGGCCGTGGGCATCGTCAAGCCCGATACCTCGCACGTGCGCGTCTACCCGGTCCCGGCTGGCGATCCGGACGCACCACCACGCGAACACCTCGTGATGGCGCTGGTGAATGCCCGGTCGAAATGGCGGGTCGAGTACACCGCCGCACGAATGGCTATGGCCCCAAAGCCGCCAGACCCAACGACTCCTGTTCAGCAATCCGAAGCAGCATAGGGAGGGATCAACGATGGAACTGCCCGACGACCGCATGTGGACAGTGGACGAAGCCGCCTACTACCTCGGCGTACCCGTGAAGACTCTCTACCAATGGAAATGGCACGGTGACGGACCTCCTGTACGTAAGGTCGGCCGACACCTGCGCTATAACCCTGCTCGCCTGCGTGCATGGGCTGATATGGACGAGGCCGCCTGATGGGGCACATCGACGACCGCTGGTGGCGTCCCAAGAAGGACGAAAAAGGCGACGTGATCGTCAACAGCCGCGGTAAGCCAGTCATGGAGAAAACCAGCCTGTTTGGGCGGGGTATGCGCTACCGCGCTCGCTACGTGGACCCTGATGGTGCGGAGCGTGGAAAGTCGTTCCCCGACAAGCAGAAAGGGCGCGCTGAGGACTTCCTGATCGAGGTCGAGTCGGACAAGCGCGAGGGCAAGTACATCGACCCGAAGGCGACCCGAAAGACCTTTCGGCAACAGGGCGAGAGCTGGTTCCGTGCTCAATCGGCCGATCCGGCGAGTCGTGAAACCTTGCGGAGTCGGCTCGATTCGCGCGTCTACCCGGAGTTCGGCGACCTCCCGTTGGGAAAGGTGTTGCCGTCGACCGTTCGCGACTGGGTGAGCAAGCTCGACGAGAAAAAGTACTCGGAAAACTACAAGGCTGTCCTGTTCGATATCGTCGTCGGCGTTTTGGACACCGCAGTCGACGATCGGCTGATCCGGACCAACCCATGCCACGCGAAGACGATCCGTCGACCCGTGCGCAGAAGCCCGAAAGTTATTGTCTGGCAAGACAATCGAGTATCACTCGTCCGGGCCGGGCTGGCGAAGATCGACAAGCGCTATTCCATCGTGATCCCGATCGGCGTCGGCTTGGGTCTTCGGCAAGGCGAGCTGCTGGGACTTTCGCCGGCCGACATCGACCGGGACGCGATGACTGTGCACGTCCAACGCCAGGTGAAATACGTCAAGGGCGCGCTGATGTTCGCGCTTCCGAAGCGGGAGAAGACCCGCTACGTGCCACTGTCCACGGCTCTGCTCGACGCGATCGACGACCACCTGAAGACCTTTCCCGCCCAGCCGGTCACCTTGCCATGGGGCACCGCAGACGGCGAAATGGTGACGGTGCCACTGCTGACCACCAACGACAAGGGGGAGGCGATGAGCGGCGATCTGTTCAGCAAGATCGTGTGGAAGCCTGCGTTCGGCAAAGCTGACCTCGAGTACGTGAACCGTGCGGACGGGATGCACTCGGGCCTTCGTCACCTCTACGCCTCGAAACTGCTCTCGCGCGGTGTCTCGGTCAAGGAGCTCGCCGACTACCTCGGCCACGAAGACCCCGGCTTCACGCTTCGGGTGTACACGCACCTGCTCTCGTCCAGCCACGAGCGCGCCCGCCAAGCCGTCGATGAGTCGGCCCACATCTGGGAGCTTCGACCGAGAACGGCCTGGAAGCGGCCTGAGAGACCATGAGCCAGAATCGGAAGGCTTCCGGAAACAAGAAATCCGGTGCGAGTCAGCAAGTCGACTCGCACCGGATTTCGTTGTCTACCAGGTCACTTCAGCTCGGAGCTGGTCTTTCCGAGCACGCGGCGAGCCACGATCAGCTGCTGGATCTGCTGGGTGCCTTCGAAGATGTCCAAGATCTTCGAGTCGCGGGCCCACTTCTCGAGCAGAGTGCGCTGGGAGTAGCCGATGGTGCCGGCCAGCTCCACTGCCTTGAGGGTGACGTCGGTGCCGGTGCGGCCCGCCTTGGCCTTGGACATCGAGGCCTCGAGGGAGTTCGGCTTCTTGTTGTCGGCCATCCAGGCAGCGCGCAGGGAGAGCAGGTAGGCCGATTCGTAATCGGCTTCCATGCGCAGGAACTCGGCGGCCGCCGCGGACTGGTTCATCGCGGGGGTGTCGTAGGAGATCTCGACACCCGCCTCGGTGAGGACGGTACGCAGTTCCTCGAGCGCGGCGCGGGTGACGCCCACGGCCATGGCCGCCACGAGGGGGCGGGTGTTGTCGAAGGTCTGCATGACCCCGGCAAAGCCCTTCTCCACGTTGACTTCCGGCGAACCGAGGATGTTGTCGGCGGGGATGCGGCAGTCCTGCAGCAGCAGCACCGCGGTGTCGGAGGCCTTGATGCCGAGCTTGTGCTCGAGCCGCGCCACCGACAGACCCGGAGCGTCGCGCGGGACGACGAAGGACTTGATCGCGGCGCGACCCAGGCTCTTGTCGACCGAGGCCCACACCACGATGTGGGTGGCGCGCTCACCGCAGGTGACGAAGATCTTCTCGCCGTTGAGGACCCACTCGTCACCGTCGAGGGTGGCGGTGGTGGTGACGGCGGCGGAGTCGGAACCGAAGGACGGCTCGGTGATCGCCATCGCGGCCCACACCTTGCCGAAACGCGAGAGCTGCTCGTCGGTCGCGACGGCGGCGATCGCGGCGTTGCCCAGTCCCTGGTAGGGGATGGTGAGCATCAGGCCGACATCGCCCCACGAGGTCTCGAGGGCGTTGAGCAGCGCGGACATGTTGCCGCCGTTGGCATTCGCGGTCAGGTCCGCGGCGGCCTCGTCGTTACGGCCGCCCGCGGCGCCACCGATCTTCTGGGTGCCGGAATCGGCGAGCCCTTCGATCATGGCGGCCATCGTGTCGAGCTCGACCGGGTACTCGTGCTCGGCGAGGTCGTACTTGCGGGAAATGGGACGGAAGATCTGCGAGGCGACCTGGTGGGCCTGGTTGGCGCTCGCCTTCAGCTTCTTGGGGAGTTCGAGATTGATCATGAGGGGGCTCCTGGAAGG